>DEJD01000039.1:24145-26853 GCA_002353215.1 Prevotellaceae bacterium UBA2757 | reverse complement strand
GACATAGCTCTGCAGCATATCAACGACAAGGTGTTGGAGAATATGCAGCGACATATAGACAGTAAGCAGACAAGGGAACTGATAGAGAGAATCAGGAGGGAAGTGCCGGGAATCTGTCTCAGAACAACCCTGATGGTCGGTTTTCCAGGGGAAGGGGAGAAGGAGTTTGAGGAACTGAAGGATTTTGTGCGCTGGGCGAAGTTTGACCGTATGGGTGCTTTCGCCTATAGCGAGGAAGACGGTACTCCAGCTGCCCGGATGTTTAAGGACGAAGTGGCAGAGGAGGTGAAACAACAGCGTCTGTCGGACCTGATGGCTCTGCAACAGGATATCTCTGCAGAGGTGCAGGCGGGGAAGATAGGAAGCGTGCAACGGGTGATTATAGACAGAAAGGAAGGTGACTATTATGTGGGGCGCACTCAGTACGACTCACCAGAGGTAGATCCGGAGGTGCTGATACCAGTGGCAGAGGGAATGCTGCGCACAGGCTGTTTCTATAATGTGCGGATTACTGATGCGGACGACTTCGATTTGTATGGAACGAAATTATAAACAATAAACATATTTACATCATGAACAATCGTACATTTATTGACCGTATGGCAAAGAAGCTGGGCAGCGACGCTGACGAACTGCAACAGCAGGTGGACGTATTTGTGCAGGCTTTACTCTCACAGGTGAATGCCGGCAATTCTGTTACTATCAAAAATTTCGGCGTGTTTGAACAGAAATTGAAGGCTGAAAGAAAGATTTACAACCCTACAACGAAGACTTTCAATGTAATCCCTGCAAAGCAAACAGTAGGATTCAAGATGGGGGCTGCGCTGAAGGAGAAAGTGCAGTAAAACGATAACGATAACGAAAACGAGAACCTGTACCCGACGGTTTTCCCGTCGGTTCAAGAAATAAATGACGAAATTCATTAAGGAATTATGGAAAAACTGACAATACAGAATATTTTAGATGCCTTTGTTGCTCAAACAGGAGCTTCGAAAAAGGTTGCCGATAGTGTCGGTCGCGCTTTCTTTGATGTCATCATAGAGGGCCTGAAGGAAGATGGCGTAGTAAAGATTAACGGTCTGGGTACTTTCAAGCTGGTGAAAGTGGCTGACCGCGAGAGTGTAAACGTAAATAATGGAGAACGTATTGTAATTGAAGGATATAATAAAGTTACCTTTGCTCCGGCAGACTCTGTTGCAGATGTGTTGGAGGTGACGGCTGTGGTGCCGAAGAAGGTAAAGAAAACTGCTGCAAAGACTAAGAGGCCTGTCGAGACGAAAGAATCCGACAAGACTGTGGTTGAGGATAGCGGACAGTTCGGAGGTATCGATAACCTGATAGCTACTCCTGAATCGGTGAACACTGTAAAGAAAGCCGCTGAGAAGAAGGCTGAAAAGGTAGTGGAGAAGGCTGCTGAGAAAGTTGCTCCTGTTGTGGCGCCTGCAGAGAAGGTAGCAGAGAAACCTGCTGAGGCTCCGAAGGTTGAAACACCAAAGGACGAAACTCCTAAGAAGACGGAGGGAAATAAGAACAACGGAAAACTGGTGAAGGCTCTGCTCGTCATAGCTGCTGTGGCTATCTGCATCCTGCTGGCTGTAAAATTCTGTGGCGGACGCTCGGGGGAACAAGAAGAGGCTGTTCCAGCAGAAGAACCGGTGATGGAACAGCCTAATGACACTGTGCCAGAACAAAAGACTTATGTGCTGAAGCGCGGCGACTTCCTTGCAAAAATCTCACGCGAGATATATGGAACTACCGATTCGGTGAATGCTATCATTCGTCTGAATAAGATTACAAATCCTGACAGTATCGAAGTGGGTACAGTTCTGCTGATGCCATAATAATACTTCAGATTATATTCACATAGCAAGCCCTTTTTGTGCCAAATCATTCCTATGGCACAGAAAGGGTTTACTGTTTCATTTAAAATGTCTTAAAATAAAGGGATATCAACCTTTTTTAGCTTATTTTAAATGTAGGTTATATGGTTCTTATACGACGAAAGTCGTAATTTTGCAGACAAATAATAAAACTAATAAAAAAGATATGGCTGAATCTATTGATATCAGAGCTTTGAACGAACTGATAGAGAAACACAGTTCGTTCGTTACAAACATTATGACCGGAATGGAGCAGGAGATTGTAGGTCAGAAACACCTCGTGGAGTCGCTCCTCATCGGTCTGCTGTCAGACGGACATATCCTTCTCGAAGGTGTTCCAGGTCTGGCTAAGACAAAGGCTATCAAAACCCTGTCGTCTCTCATCGACGCTCAGTTTAGCCGCATTCAGTTCACTCCGGACCTTCTGCCTGCCGACGTAGTAGGTACTATGATTTACAGTCAGAAGGACGGACAGTTCGTGGCTAAGAAGGGTCCTGTATTCGCTAACTTCGTGCTGGCAGATGAAATCAACCGTGCTCCGGCAAAGGTGCAGTCAGCACTGCTCGAAGCTATGCAGGAGCGTCAGGTGACTATCAGTACTACTACCTACGAACTGCCAAGCCCTTTCCTCGTGATGGCTACACAGAACCCGATAGAGCAGGAGGGTACTTACCCGCTGCCTGAGGCTCAGGTGGACCGTTTCATGCTGAAGGTGATGATCGACTACCCGAAGATTGAAGAGGAGAAGAAGATTATCCGTCAGAATATCACTCAGGGCGACAAGATAAAGGTGAAACCTATCATGTCAACCAAGGAGATTGAGGATGC
>DEJD01000039.1:21232-24085 GCA_002353215.1 Prevotellaceae bacterium UBA2757 | reverse complement strand
CTGATCGGTTTCGGCGGTTCGCCTCGTGCAAGTATCAACCTGGCTCTCGCCTCAAGAGCTTTTGCTTTCATCAAGCATCGCGGATATGTTATACCGGAGGATGTGCGTGCTATCGCTCACGACGTGCTGCGCCACCGTATCGGACTCACCTACGAGGCTGAGGCAAGCAATGTGACTGCAGAAGAAATAGTTAGCAAGATTATAAATAAGGTTGAAGTGCCTTAATGGAATACGAAGAACTTTTACAGCAGGTCCGGAAGATTGAGATAAAGACGAGGAGACTCTCCAACAATATTTTTGCTGGAGAGTATCACTCTGCCTTTAAGGGACGTGGTATGGCATTCAGCGAAGTGCGTGAATATCAGTATGGAGATGATGTTCGCGATATCGACTGGAATGTGACTGCACGTTTCGGCAAACCCTTCGTGAAGGTATTTGAGGAGGAACGAGAACTGACCGTGATGCTGCTGGTCGATGTGTCTGGAAGTCTTGACTTCGGTACTCAGCAGCAAACAAAGCGCCAGATGGCTACGGAAGTGGCTGCTACACTCGCTTTCTCGGCTATTCAGAACAACGATAAGATTGGTGTAATCTTCTTCTCAGACAAGGTGGAGAAGTTCATTCCGCCTAAGAAAGGAAGAAAACATATTCTGCACATCATCCGCGAACTCCTGTTCTTCGAACCTGAGAGTCAGAAGACAGACATCGGGGCTGCTATCGAGTATATGACCAATGCCATCAAGAAACGCTGTACGGTGTTCCTGCTCAGTGACTTCTTCGACCGCAAGGATTACTCAAACCAACTGACAATTGCCAATCGCAGACATGATGTGGTAGCTATACAGGTGTATGACTACCGCATGACAGAACTGCCTGACGTAGGTATTATCAAGATGCGCGACTCGGAGTCGGGTGGTGACATTCTGGTGGATACCAGCAGCAGGGCAGTGCGCCGAGCTCATCACGAATGGTGGGTGAAGTATCAGGGACGGTTGAAAAATATGTTCACACGTTCAAATGTGGATTGTGTCAGTGTGCGTACAGACGAAGACTATGTGAAGGCTCTGCTCGGACTGTTCCGACGCAGAAGTATGTAACCATGTGCTGTCCTGATGCAAAAAATAAAAGAAATGAGAAATCATACATTATATATTAATTTGCAGAACTTTTCCGGTACCCGACTCCTGTTGTGTGCCTTCTTCTGTGTCTTTGCCACTATGGTACAGGCGCAGGTGACGGTAGAGGCAAAACTCGATTCAGCCGGCATCCTGGTAGGAAAACGTATGGGTATAACCCTCGAGGTGAGTGCCGATGCAGGGAAATTCGTAGAACTGCCGCAGTTCGACTCTCTGCAACAGATTGTTCCGGGACTTGAGTTCGTCAATGCCACACCTGTCGATACTGATTATGTAAACGACGGAAAACGAATGGTGCTGACAGAGAAATACTACGTTACCTCATTCGATACCTCACTCTATAGCATTCCTCCTATGGAGGTTAAAGTAGAAGGCAAGGTGTATAAGACTAACAGCTTAGGAATGAAAGTTATAACATATGATATTGACACGTTGAATGTGGACAGTATCTTCGGACTCAAGAGTGAAATGGCACCTCCGTTCGTATGGGCTGACTGGAGTCTGGTGTTCAGACTTTCCATCCTTGCAGTTATTATTGCACTCGTTCTGATTTATGTTGCTGTAAGACTGAAAGACAACAAACCTATCATCAAGCGCATAAAACTGAAGAAACGTGTGGCTCCCCACAAGGCTGCTATGCAGAAGATTGAGGAGATAAAGGAAGACAAGATGTTGTGGCAGAGCGAGGATTCAAAGGAATATTACACTCAATTGACTGATACTCTGCGTAATTATATCAAGGAACGCTATGGTTTCAATGCTATGGAGATGACCTCGTTCGAGATTATCCAGCGTCTGCAGGAGGTGAACGATGAAGAGGCGATCGGTGAACTGAGGGAGTTGTTCCAAACGGCTGACCTTGTGAAGTTTGCAAAATACAACACACTGATAAATGAAAACGACCGCAACCTCGTTACTGCTATCGAGTACATCAACCAAACGAAGCAGGAAGAGGAAGAGCAAAAGGCTCAGCCTGAGGAGATTGTAGTCGTAGAACCTCACTCTAAGATGACTAAGCGTCTGCTGATAGCCGGTGTGTCTGTAGCAGCCATCGTGCTCGTGGGAGTGATAGGATTTTTGTGTTACCGAATTTATATGCTGACACTTTGATTATGGAGTTTAAGAATCCGATATTTTTCATATTGCTTCTTGCACTGATACCCTACATCCTGTGGTATGTGCTGAAATACAAAAGGAGTTTACCCTCTCTGAAAGTACCAGAGACGGTGAAATATAGGATGGCTCCGAAGAGTTTCCGACTCTATCTGTTCCATGTGCCTTTCCTCCTTCGCCTGGTGCTCTTTACCCTCGTAATCGGCATTCTGGCTCGTCCGCAGAGTAAGCATACCTGGAGCGATACAGACGTGGAGGGTATTGACATCATGCTGGCTGTCGATGTTTCGACAAGTATGTTGGCACAGGACTTCAAACCGAATCGTGTGGAGGCTCTGAAAGCTATCGCACAGCAGTTTATAGAACGTCGTCCGAACGATAATATGGGTCTGACAATATTTGCTGGTGAGGCATATACACAGTGTCCGCTGACTACCGACCATGCAGTGCTGATGAACCTATACAGCAGTGTTGATTGTAATATGGCTGCACGAGGTATTATCGACGACGGTACAGCTATCGGTGATGGTATAATGAATGCTATTCTCCGATTGAAGGACAGTCAGGCTAAGTCGAAGGTTATCATCCTGTTGACCGATGGTGT
>DEJD01000039.1:0-21179 GCA_002353215.1 Prevotellaceae bacterium UBA2757 | reverse complement strand
TATACCATCGGAATCGGTACTACCGGAATGGCTCCATATCCGCTGCCTACGGGAAGTACGGTTATGTTGCCGGTAGAAATCGACGAACCTACAATGAACAGAATTTCAAAGGAGACTGGGGGTAGGTATTTCCGAGCTCAGAAGAATGCCGACCTGTCTGCTGTATATGCAGATATCGACAAGATGGAGCGCACGAAGTTTAACGTAAAGGAATTCAGTAAGCGCAGTGAACTGTTTGAACCCTATGCACTGGCTGCTTTCATAGTGCTGCTGCTGGAGATCCTGCTGAGATATATAGTGTTAAAGAGATTGCCTTAAAAGAGTAGAGAAAACAACAATGTTCAGATTTGCACATCCTACATATTTGTATTTGTTATTGCTCATCCCAGTGCTGGTGGCTATATACATAGTTGTCCGCTGGAGAATGCGCCGCCAACTGCGTAAGTTTGGCGATGTAAACCTCATGGCTCACCTGATGCCCGACGTGTCGAGGGTGAGAGTACACCTTAAGTTTGCACTTATGATGGCTGCTCTTGCACTTGTCATTTTCATAATGGCTCGTCCACAGTATGGCACTCGCAACGAAGAGGTTAAACGTTCCGGAATAGAAGTGATGATAGCTTGTGACGTTTCGTACTCCATGCTTTGTGAGGACGTGAACCCAAGCCGTCTGGATAAGTCGAAGATGATGGTAAGCAAACTCATCGAACAGTTCGACCGCGATAAGGTGGGACTTGTGGCATTTGCCGGTTCTGCCATCACCCTGTTGCCTATGACAGCCGACTATGTGAGTGCTAAGATGTTTCTTGACCAGCTGAACCCAGAGACTGTGTCGGTTCAAGGTACTAATGTGGCAGAGGCTATCCAACGCTCCATTGCCAGTTTCTCAGAAAAGAAAAATGTCGGTAAGGCACTGATTCTCATTACTGACGCAGAAGACCACGAGGAGGGCGCTATCGAAATGGCTAAAGAAGCGAAGAAGGCCGGAGTGCAGATATTCGTGCTTTCCGTAGGTACCGATCATGGTGGTCCGATTCCGATGGGTGACGGTTCGTACAAGAAAGACCTCTCGGGTAATGTGGTTACAACCAAACTCAATGAGAGGGTAGGAAAGGAAATAGCTAAGGCTGGAAATGGTCTATACATACATGTGGACAGATCGAATCAGGCACAGGATATCCTGGATGCAGAGATTTCGAAAATGCAGAAAGCTGACATTTCTATGTCTATGTATTCGGAGTATGACGAACAGTTCATAGCTGTTGCTATCCTGCTTCTTCTCGTACTCATAGCCGAGTGTATAGTGATGGAACGCAGAAGTCCGTTCCTGCGTCGCCTCACACTCTTCAGTCGTACGCCTAAGTCAGCACAAATCATACTGTTAGCTTTGTGTTTTACATTTGTAAATTCTACTGTATCTGCACAGATAAACGAACGCGACTATGTGCGCCGAGGCAATCGCAGTTTCCGTTCCGAACAGTACGACAAGGCTGAAACAGACTATCTGAAGTCGCTGGAGGTGCGTCCTACGTTCGAAGCATTCTATAACCTCGGACTCACATACATCTTGCAAGGAAAGGATTCTACGGCTGTGGCTAAGATGATGGATGCTGACTCGCTGGGGTCTGACAACCAACTGAAGCGTGCCATGAATTATCATAACCTTGGAAATGTATGGTATGCACAGGGTTCCTACCTGCTGAAGAGCAACCAGGATGCTACGTCTGCCTTCCAGAATGCTGTAAACCTCTACAAGAGCAGTCTGCGTTGCAATCCAGACGATAATGAGACTCGCTATAACCTTGCCAAGGCTCAGTATCAGTTGAAGAAGAGTCAGCAGCAACAACAGCAGAACCAGCAGAATCAGGATCAGCAGCAACAGAAAGAGGAGGAGAAGAAAGACGAACAGAAGAAACCTGAGCAGCAGCCTGAACAGCAGAATGAACAACAACAAAAACCTCAACAGCCAAAAGAGGATAAGAACGATATGTCGGAACAGACTGCTGAACAGTTACTCAATTCTGCTCAGCAAGATGAGAAAGAAGTACAAAGAAAGTTAAAGCAACAGAACGCTACAAGAAGAAGTCTGGAAAAAGACTGGTAATCCAACGATTATGAAACGTTTTACAAGCATATTATTCATATTCACGCTGATAACCCTTAATGCTTTTGCTGATGCCACGATGCGACTCTCAGCACCGTCAACAGTAGAGCAGGGTGATAAATTCCGTGTTCAGTTTACTGTAAATACACAAAGCGGCAGTAATTTTACCCCACCGAATTTTGAAGGTCTGGACGTAATATACGGTCCGAGCACATCACAACAGAGCAGCGTGCAGTTTATCAATGGACGCATGTCGTCGTCGAGCACTATCACCTATACGTTTGTAGTGATGGCTTCCCAACCAGGTACCTTTACCATCAAACCTGCTTCCATAACAGTTGACGGGAAGGTGCTCCGTTCTAACAGTGCTACAGTGAAAGTGCTTCCTGCCGGACAGGGTGGAGGAACCAGTGCTCAGCAACAGGGTGGTGGTGTCGCTCACCAACAGCAGCAACAGCAGCAGTCGAGTGCTGCAGCAGCGAAGGTGTCGGGGTCTGAACTCTTTATGACTGCAACTGCGAGCCGTACGAATGTATATGAACAGGAAGCAATCCTGCTTACGTATAAGATATATACTACGCTGAACCTCACACAACTGGACGGAAAACTGCCAACACTCGACGGTTTTCAGATTCAGGAGATTCCTCTGCCTCGCAACAAGGAATTTGAACTGGAGACATATAACGGACGCAACTATCGTTCTGTTATTTGGAGTCAGTATGTTTTGTTTCCACAGAAAAGTGGCGACCTTGTCATTCCTTCTATCACTTATGAAGGTTTGGTTGTTATTCCGCGCAAGAATGTTGATCCGTTCGATGCTTTCTTCAATGGTGTTTCAGCTATGCAGGAGGTGAAGAAGAAGATTGTTACTCCAAAACTCACTATCCACGTATCGCCACTGCCTGCAAAACCAGCTAAGTTCACAGGTGCTGTGGGTAAATTCGCTGTGTCTTCTTCTATCAACACTCAGGAAGTGGATGCCAACGATGCAGTGACACTGAAACTGAGTGTAAAGGGTGCTGGAAACATGAAACTCATACGTACGCCGGAAATAGCCTTCCCGAAGGATTTCGAGACGTACGACGCAAAGATAAACGACAATTTCTCACTTACACGCGCTGGCCTTTCGGGTACAAAGACTTTTGAGTATCTGGTGGTTCCTCGTCATGCTGGTACATTTACCATCCCTGCTGCCGAATTTGTCTATTTCGATATCGACAGCAAGTCGTACAAGACCCTGACTACCGAACCATATACCCTGAAGGTGAAGAAGGGTAAGGGAGGTACTGTTCACACAGCCGACTACTCTAACAGTCAACAGGATGTGAAAGAACTGGCTAAGGATATCCGTCACATTAAATTGGGTGATGCGAAACTGGAACAGCGAAACCAGACCCTCTGGGGCACTACTAATCAGTTGGTCAGCTATGTCGTTCCGTTCTTCCTCTTCATCATTGCAATCATCATCGGCAACAAACGAATTGCAGCCAACAATGATAAAGCTCGTGTACGTGGCAGGAAAGCCAATAAGATGGCTCTGCGCCGCATGAAGAAGGCAAAAAAACTGTTGGCTGAACGCAAGCAGAACGAGTTCTACGATGAGGTATTGCGTGCTATGCTCGGATATGTAGCCGACAAACTTAACATCCCACAGGAACGTCTGAACAAAGACAGTATACAGTCAGAACTCTCTGCCAGCAATGTTTCTCACGAACACATAGCAGCATTCCTTAAGACTATGAGCGACTGCGAGTTTGCCCGCTATGCTCCAGGCGATGCAAATGAAAATATGGAGAATATATACAAGAGTGCCATCAGCACTATCAGTGAAATGGAAGATAGCCTATAATGCACATGAAACAGATACTATTCATATTCCTCATCTCCGTCCTTTCCATGCCGGCTATGGCTGTGACAAAGGCAGAAGCTGATGCCCTTTACGGCAAGGAACAATATAAGAAAGCAGCAGCTGCATACAATGAAATTCTGAATACTCAGGGTGTGGCAGCCGAAATATACTACAACCTTGGCAACTGTTATTATAAGTTGGACAGCATTCCACTTGCTATTCTGAACTACGAACGTGCCTATGAACTGAGTCCTGGCGATAACGATATTCGCAATAACCTCACCTTTGCCCGTGGCAAGACGGTAGATAAGGTGGTGCCACCTTCTAAAATGTTCTTCGTAACCTGGTGGAACAACTTTACCCACCTGCAAAGTGTTGATGCTTGGGCAAAACAGGCTATCGTTTTGTTTATAATAGCCCTTATCAGCCTGCTCGTCTATTTCCTTTCTTTCAACATCCGTGTCAGAAAGGTGTCCTTTACCTTTGGTGTAGTTCTTATGCTTGTTGTAGTGCTCCACAACCTTGCAGCCTACTCTCAGTATTCTGAGATTCGCGATCATGCTGCAGCAATAGTAATGGCTCCGGCAGTGTCTGTAAAGAGTTCTCCAAGTCATAATAGCACCGACCTATTCCTCATCCACGAGGGTTCTAAGGTAGAGATTCTTGATCAGACAATGAAAGGTTGGATAGAAGTAAAGTTTGAAGAAGGCAAGCAAGGTTGGATTCCATCTAATACAGTAGAAATAATATAATACTATCTCCACATATATGGACTTAGCACATCTTATCGAACTGGATCATCAATGGACGCTGGCACTTAACGGCAGCGATTCTCTCTTTTGGGACAATGTTATGTACACCTATACCAACACATTTTCATGGTCTTTGGTAATACTGACTTTGTTTTTCATTATCTTCAAGAATAATGATGTGCGCCAAGCCCTTCTGATAACCATCACGATGGTGCTTCTCATTGCTGTTGCAGACCGTTTCTGTTCGGGACTCATAAAACCTATGGTAGCTCGTTGGCGACCCACTCAAGACCCGGAACTGATGTACCTGGTCGATATAGTGCGCGGTTATCGTGGAGGCCGATATGGATTCTTTTCGGGTCATGCATGCAACACTATGTGTATAGCTACATTCCTCTCGTGGCTATTCCGGCATCGTAATGTGACTCTAACACTTATCTGCTGGTCACTTTCAACTACTTTTACACGTATTTATTTGGGGGTCCACCACTTGGGTGATGTACTCGTAGGCTTCATCATAGGTGCAATTCTCGGCACCTGTTTCTATTTTCTCATGCAGTTCGTGTCAAAACGTCAGGGATTAAGCAGCAGTCCCGTGTCTTCCCATTTTACATCAACTGGCTATCTTGTAGATGACATGAATCTTTTGCTTACGATTATCTTCCTGAATTATATTCTTGTTACCATTTATGCAGTATCAATAGGATATTGATCTCATTCTCTAATCACTAACCTCTAACCATTACAAGTCAATAACCAATAACCTATAACCAATAACCATTCTTAACTATTCTTTTTTAATTTTTAATCATTTCTCCAACCCTTATCTCTTTCCATTTTACTTCAAGCAAAACAGTCTGTCCGCCAGGCAGTGTCATTTCATATGCTCCTTTTTGTCGATTAGAATGGAACCCCTTTGCAGTCAGCAGGTTCTTCACTTGTGTTTCGTTGAATCCCAACGGACAGAGCAATTCGTGCAGTACAGAGATAGGTGAGGCGCTCTGAGCCAGTCGTTCGCGGTTTATTACCAGAGTGCCGTCCTCAGTCCATCTGCTGCAGCGTTTTTTCTCCTTTTCTATCCAGTCCTCGTATATCTTAGTCATCTCTGAGACATTCTGCATGGTGTCGCACAGATTATCCACTACGCCCTTGTTTACCTCTTTCAGAACAGGCATTACGTCGAGTCGCATCTTATTTCTCGACACGTCATTCTTCAAATTGCTCGAATCCGTTACCCACTGTTCGCTGCAGTCTTCCAGATAATCGGTTATGTCTTGTCGGCAAACGCAGAGTAGGGGACGCACCACTTTACAGCCCTGTTGGTTTGTGCTAACAGGTTTTATGCCGCCTAAACCTCTTATGCCGGTTTTCCTCACACAGTTCAGCAGGAAAGTCTCTGCATTGTCATCCTTATGGTGCCCTACGGCTAAGGCATTGCACCTTTCTTCCTCTATAACTTGTTTGAAATAGTTGTATCTGAGTTCCCTTGCCGCCACCTCTATGCTTACACCCTTCTCTTGTGCGTAAGCAGTGGTATCGAAATCCGTCTGTCGCAGTCGCACATCCATCCTCTCGCACAGATTCTTCACAAACTCCTCGTCCCTCATGCTTTCTGAGCCTCTGAGGTGGAAATTGCAGTGGGCAGCCACCACCTCGTAGCCCAATGTTTTCAGAATGAGCAACAGACACACCGAGTCTGCTCCGCCACTCAGTGCCACGACAACCTTGTCGTCAGCCCTTAGCATTGCCTCCGACTCAATAAACCGTCTTATAGTATCTCGAAACGTCTTTGCCTTCATTTATTATGAATAAAGGAATTTCTCTAATTCTTGATGAATAAACAAAACTCCAGATTCTTGATTATTTCTTCTGGAAAACTACATCATATACTTCCTTGCGCTTGTAGTCTTTATCGAAGAGCAATGGTTGGTTCTCGGCTCCCAACCACGAATCGCGGTCTGAGAGATTCCAGAAAGTCACACAATCGATTATGTCAGCGTTCTTCCTCAGAGCTCGGAAAATGGCTGCATACTGTTCCTTCTGCTTAGCCTTTACCTTATCGTCAGGGTCACTTGCCTCTTTGCTGAACTTCAGAGCTCCACCCATCTCGCGGTTAGCTCTAACGTCCAGTTCCGTTACATGCAGATGGTTCACCACAGTTCTGTACTTCGCTATTGCAGCCTCTATGTCCTGTTCTGACGGTCCATATATATTATAATGAGCCTGCATACCTATTCCGTCAATAGGTACACCGTCGGCCTTCATCGTGCGCACCACATCAGCTATACGATTACTCTTAACCGGATCACATTCGTTATAGTCGTTGTAGAAGAGCAGAGCCTTCGGGTCAGCCTTTCTTGCAGCCTTGAAAGCCTCACGTATAAAATCATCACCTGCAATCTTATAGAGTCTCGACTGACGGAAATGGTTTTCTGCTTTCGGATCGTCGGTGATGGCTTCGTTTACTACGTCCCAGCAGTAAATTACATCCTTGTATCTGCTAACGATAGCCTTGATATGCTTGCGCAGGCGCTTCAGCAGAGTCTTCTTATCCACCTCGTTGCCGTTTTTGTCTGTGTAAATCCAGTCACCAATCTGATTGTGCCATACCAGACAGTGTCCTCTCAACTTAATGCCGTGTTCGCGACAGAAATTAGCTATGCGGTCAGCTCGTTCCCAGTTGAACTTCCCCTCAGCCGGTTCTGTAGGCTGCGGTTTCATGTCGTTCTCTGCCGTTATGCTGTTGAACTCCTTACAGATAAGTGCACTCTGCATTGGGTCGCTCACATTTCTCTGGTTTACTGCTACACCTATTAGAAACTCATTCTTATAAGCGTCTTTCAAACCTTCGGCACAAGCAGTTCTGCTACCTGCCATCAGCATCAGTCCTGCTGCTATGATACTTGTAATTCTCATTTTATTCATGGTCATGGCTATTATGTTTTTTGTTAATGCATATTCAATTTTCATTTTTCGTGCAGCTAATTCTTAATTTTTAATTCTTAATTATTAATTCAGAATATCCTACTCAGTCCGCAAAGGTAATCAAAAAACGAGAAAAAAATCTGCATAAGTAAAAATTTTTTCATTTCTGTTTTGTTTGTAGGCTAAAAACCCTTACCTTTGCACCCGCATTTCAGAAAATGGTGCCTTGGATGAGTGGCTTAGTCACCGGTCTGCAAAACCGTTTACACCCGTTCGAATCGGGTAGGCACCTCAAGAAACCCTCCGGACAACTTCAATTTCGAAGCTGTCCTTTTTTTCAGCTATTATGAAACAGAAACAAATAATTCTTACCCTCATGCTGACTATGAGCAGTGTGATTAGTATGCAAGCACAGACAGATAGTGTAAATAATGTGCCTGCAAAAAGTGATTTTGTATTTCATCTTAAAGGAGATGTAGTGACCAACTACCTTTGGCGTGGTCTCAACTTTGGACATGTGTCCATTCAACCGGAAATGTCTCTGGGTTGGAAAGGCCTTTGTCTGGAAGCCTGGGGAAATATGGGATTATCAGACAGCAAAGACAGCCGCGAAATCGACTTGACACTTTCATATGAGATTGGTGGACTTTCATTTGGAGTTATTGACTACTGGACAGATGGCAACGACAATCGTTTCTTCTACTACAGAAACGATAGCACAGGTCACTCGTTCGAAGGATTCGTCTCCTATAACTTCGGTCCTGTGAGTGCTTCATGGCAGACATACTTTGCCGGTTCCGACTTTCAGAAAGATAGCGGAAAACGTGCCTTCAGTTCCTATTTCGAAGTGGCAGCACCTTTCCGTTTCGTTACTTGCAACTGGGATGCAGCAGTCGGTTTTGTTCCTTGGAAATCTGACTACTATTATACTAATGGGTTCCGACTTATAAACGTCTCTTTGCGTGCTACGAAGGAAATCCAGATATCCAAGTCCTTCTCACTTCCTGTCTTCGGACAACTTGTTGCTAATCCTAACGAACAGTCCCTCTACTTCGTCTTCGGATTTACGCTTAAAGCTCTCTGATCTCTAATGTCTATTCCCGTGTGAATATGAAACGATTCTGTCATATTGCAATTGTGTTTCTTTTTGTCTCATTGGGTGCACATGCCCAGAAAATTGACCAAAGACTGACGAGTCTGTTGCAAAACTCCAATGTGAAGAGTAGGGGCGCTTATGTGGGTATGCTGGCAGATACTGCTGCCGTGAAGGAATTTATCAATGTAGATTTTAACAGTGATTGTTCCGTAAGGAATTTCAGTGCTTTCGCTATGCTGAAAGAGGGTGCAGCATGTCCTACAGAAAAGTTGCAGAAACTGGGTGTCGGGATAAGGGATATGATAGGTCGCATGCTGATTCTCTCCGTTCCTGCCGAGAGTCTTATAGCCCTTGACGATATTGACGAGATCGAAAGCGTCAGTGCCGACCAGATGAATCAGCTGATGAACAACGTTGCCCGCGAGAAGAGCAAGGTGACGGAAGTCGCCACCCCAGAGAAGGCCCAGCAGCACAACCTGCCACAGGCATACACCGGCAAGGGCGTATTGGTAGGCCTTATTGATACAGGCATCGACTTCAACCATGCTGCCTTCCGCAACCCCGACGGTTCTACACGCATCAGGCTGGCGATGGCTATAAAATCAGGTGAATTAGTAGAATATACTACTCCTGAAGAGATTGCTGCCATGACGGCAGACAGAACCAACGAGTCACACGGCACCCACGATGCGGGAATAGCGGCAGGAAGCTTTATTGAGGGCCTTAACAGGCAGGGTGTGGCGCCCGAAGCAGACCTGATGCTCTGTGGTCTGGGAACTTACCTCTATGAATCGGAAATCCTGACGGCTATCACGCGGATGTTCGACTATGCCAAGGAACAGGGCATGCCCTGTGTGGTCAACGCCAGCATGGGCAACGTCAGCGATTTCCACGACGGAACATCGACGGCAGTAGTGCGTGGACTGCGGGAGTACTATCAGACGGAAGGCGACAGGAAAGGCAGAATCTGTGTGTTCTCTGCAGGCAACTCCGGAGATGCCCATGCTGCTATCTATACCATTCTGCCAGAAGCCGACAGCGACGGATACAACCTCAGGACCGTGCTGGGAGAATCGAAAAAAAGAAACTGGAACGGCAAGCAGTGCAACAACTACACGAATCTCTACAACTTCTTCTACAACCTGGACGGCAGCGAATTCGACGTCGATGTGAAAGTGGTGGACGTCAATACGGGACAGATATACACTCTGGAGGAAAAGCCCGTGTACGGAACCAGCGGCTACAAGTCGGAAGTGTTTAAGAACAACAGGGTCTCCACCTATAACAACAAGCATTACGTGGAGTTCTTCAAGAGTGGCACCATCCTTTTCCACGAGCCTAACCTGAAGTTAGCGTATTTCGTGAAGAGCGAGAAGGGGAAGACCTTCAGGGCAATGGATAAGAGAACGACCATGACCTCAGGATTCTATTCCGAATTTCTCGAAGGTTATACGGATGGAGAGGACAACGGCGCCTTCAACATACATATTTGTTGTGATGAGGTCATCGGGGTAGGTTTTTACCATTCTACGACCTCGTACACGGATATCAACGGCGAGACTCAGAGCATTTGGAGTGACAGCTATTTGGACAAAATACACGACTACTCTTCGTGGGGCATAGACGACAACGGGGTCAACCGCCCCGATGTCATTGCACCGGGTGCCGTATTGTGCTCTGCCTACAACATCTATGACGAGACATACTTCGACGAAGAAGGAAAGCATAAGTCAGGCTCAACGGCAGAAGAGCTGACAGATAGTGTCACCCTCTACGGGCGCACCCACTACTACGGCATCATGGAAGGGTCGTCGATGGCAGCTCCGCATACGGCAGGCATCATTGCCCTGTGGCTGCAGGCAAAGCCCGACATGACATACGATGATGTGCGTGCTCTTATTAAGGAGACCAGCTACAACGATGAATATACCACCAATCCCCGCCTCATCCCTTCGCACAATGTTAGGCAGGCCGGTGCCGGCAAGATTGACGCCCTCGCAGGCTTGCAGAAACTCGTTGGACCAACAGCCATCAATATGGTAGGCGCAGACGGCCCTCGCCATGCTACCCCTGCCACTATGTATGAAGTTGACGACAACTGCTACAACACCCTCGGACAAAAAGTAAACAAAAACACCAAAGGCATAATTATATACAAAGGAAAGAAGTACTTTAACTTCTGATTCTTCAGTCTTCATTTTTATTTTTCAATTTTAATTTTCAAAAATCGCTTTGCAACATATTTTGAAAAATGAATAATGGTTTGTGGTTAGTGCTAGTATCGTCTTAACTTCTCTAACTCCTCTAACTTCTTAACTCCTAAACAAAAAAGCTGACTCGTCAATTTGTCTGGTCAGTTTTTTTATGTTCCAATTAATGTTATTACCTTTGCATTATTATGAATGAAAAGGATATAAAAAAGAATTCGCTGAAGGCTTGGGTGCTGGCTGCAAGACCCAAGACGCTGACGGGGGCTGCCGTGCCCGTGATGATTGGACTGGCAATGGCATGGGCTGACGGAGGAGGTGAGATGAAGTGGATGCCGGCTATCCTGTGTGTGTTGTTTGCTTTTGTAATGCAGGTGGATGCAAATTTTGTGAATGATTATTTTGATTTTGTTCGAGGAAATGATAATGCTGAGACTCGACTGGGACCGCTAAGGGCTTGCACACAAGGATGGGTGAGTGCTACTGCGATGAAGTGGGCAATAGCTCTGACCACATGTCTGGCAGGCTTTATTGGTTTGCCTCTCGTATGGTACGGAGGCAGTGATATGGTATATGTAGGTCTGCTCTGTGTGCTTTTCTGTTTTCTTTATACTACTCATATGTCGTATATCGGAATGGGTGATCTGCTGGTGCTGGTGTTTTTCGGAATCGTGCCTGTATGCGTAAGCTATTACTTGCAGACAGGAAGGGGTACATGGCAGGTGGTGGTGGCTTCGCTGGCTTGCGGAGTAGTGGTGGATTGTCTGTTGCTGGTGAATAATTATCGTGACAGGGATAATGACCACAGGGCAGGGAAGAATACGCTGGTAGTGAAACTGGGAGCAAGAACTACGGAATGGCTTTATTTGGCATTGGGAGTGGTAGCTACTGCTGCAGGGGCGGTTCATGCGATGAATGGGCACTGGCTGGCTTTTGTGCTGCCAATGGTGTATCTGGTGCTCCACATTGAGACCTGGAGGAAGATGTGCAGAATAAACAAAGGACGGGCTCTGAATGAATGTCTGGGAGAGACTGCCAGAAATATTTTTATTTACGGACTTACACTCAGCATAGGACTGATTTTCTGATTTGTTATGGGGTATAAACAGGAACAGATAAAGCCATACGATGAAGGCGACAAGACGGCTCAGGTAGAACGGATGTTCGATAACATAGCTCCTGCCTACGATACTCTGAATCATCGTCTGTCGTGGAATATAGACCGGAGCTGGAGACAAAAGGCTATACGTCAGCTGAAAGACCATAATCCGCGAGTGATGCTTGATATAGCTACGGGTACAGGCGATTTTGCCATTATGGCTGCTGAGATGCTGAGACCGCAAACACTCATCGGTGCCGACATTTCTGAAGGTATGATGGAGGTGGGCAGACGGAAAGTGGCGGAGATGGGTTTGGAGAATGTCATTTCGTTTGAAAAGGAAGACTGCACAGCCCTTTCATACGAAGAAGGTATGTTTGATGCTGTTACGGCTGCCTTCGGAATCAGGAATTTTGCTAATCTGGAACAAGGACTGGGCGAGATGTGTCGTGTGCTGAAACCGGGAGGGCTCCTGAGCATAGTAGAACTGACCAGCCCTGTCTGTTTTCCTATGAAACAGTTGTTTTACGTGTATTCACACTCTTTCCTGCCTGTGTATGGACGACTGATTTCGCATGATAGCAGTGCGTATTCTTATCTTACAAAGACTATCGAGGCGTTTCCACAAGGGGAAAAGATGGTGGAAATATTGAAGAAGGTAGGTTTCAGGGAGGCTTCGTTCCAACGCCTTACCTTTGGCATTTGTACAATGTATCTTGCAAGAAAATAGCAGGATACATCATTTTTTCTGAAGAGCATTCTGCAGACGGGCGGTGAATTCGTAGTTCTTCAGTCCCCATCCGGGTGTGGCAAGAAGCGAGGTGGGCGACTGGGATACGAGGCGCTCTATGATGATGTCGGAACGAAGGCGGGGCAGGAAGTCGCAGAGTAGCTGGATGTATTCATCTACGGAGTAGAGATGAAAATCGGATGGGTTGTGGAAGTGTTCGTCTGCCATCACGGTGCCTTTGATGAGTTGCAACTGATGGATTTTCAATGTGGTTATAGGTAATTGGGAGATTTGGTCGGCTTCGCTGAGCAACATCTCGCGCGATTCGCCAGGCAAGCCCAGTATGATATGAATGCCTACGGGGATGCCGGCTGCTGCTGTGCGACGGATGGCGTCGATGCTCTGTGCATGAGTGTGTCCGCGACGGATGCGCTGCAAGGTTGTGTCATAGACGGATTCGATGCCGTACTCCACAATGATGGTATGACCACGTTTCTGTAAGGACTGAAGGTAGGTGAGCAGGGCAGGGGGCATACAATCGGGACGGGTGCCGATGACTAGTCCTACAACGCCGGGAACGTAAAGTGCTTCCTCGTATTTCGCCTGCAATTCTTCGAGTGGCGCATAGGTGTTGGTATAAGCCTGAAAGTATGCCAGATAACGCATGTCGGGATATTTGCGACGGAAAAACTCTTTTCCTTCCTCCAGTTGCTGACTGATACTCTTCGTCGGACGACAGTAGGCGGGGTTGAATGTCTGATTGTTGCAATATGTGCATCCGGTAGTGCCTAAGGTGCCGTCGCGATTGGGACAGGTAAACCCGGCATTGATGGATATTTTCTGTGTCTTATAACCAGTCAGACTGGTGAGCCAAGGACCATATGAATTGAGTCGTTGCATTCAGATATTGTAATTTTCAGATTGCAAAGGTAGGCATTTCGTGGAAATTTAATGCTTTAAGTAAAAAAAATATCACAGGACAATTGTCAGTTTATAAAAAAGTCGTACCTTCGCGAGCCGATTATTATCGAGGGTTCACTTCGTGTGGACCTTAATCTGTGTGTGGATAGCACTTTTTTGTTAGACGGAAGGGCGGTCCGAGAATCACGGAAACAAAACCCTGAGAACTATCGTTCTGAGGGCACAAATCACTGCGACAAGAGTCGGGTGCTCGGTGAAAGAAGCCGAGATTTTACAAACTTTTTTTATCAAATTTTTTAATGAACACATTAAGTTTAAAGACTAGCTACGTGAACACAGAAGCTGCTAACAAGCAGTGGGTGGTAGTAGATGCTCAGGGTCAGACTCTCGGTCGCCTCGCTTCTAAGGTAGCTAAAGTACTTCGTGGTAAGTACAAACCATGTTTCACTCCTAACATGGACTGTGGTGACAACGTCATCATCATCAATGCCAACCAGATTGTTGTATCAGGTGCAAAGGAAAGCGGTAAGGTTTATATCACTTTCTCAGGTTATCCAGGCGGTCAGAAGAAAGCTACTTACGCTGAGATGACTAAGCGCGCCAACGGTTACGAGAAGATCATCCGTCACGCTGTGAAGGGTATGCTTCCAAAGGGTATCCTCGGTGCTAAGGTTCTTGGAAACCTCTATATTTATGAAGGCGCAGAGCACGATAAGCAGGCTCAAAAGCCAGTTTCACTTGATATTAACCTTTTAAAATAAGCAATAAGGTTTATGGCAGAAGTAATAAATGCACTCGGCCGTCGTAAAAGCGCCGTAGCACGTGTTTACCTTACAGAAGGTAACGGTAAAATAACAATCAACAAGCGCGATCTTGCTGAATATTTCCCATCAGAACTCGTACAGTTTGTCGTTAAGCAGCCTCTGAACCTGCTTGGCGTAGCTGAGAAATATGATATCAAAGTAAATCTTTGCGGTGGTGGTTACACCGGTCAGAGCCAGGCTCTGCGCCTCGCTATTGCACGCGCACTCGTAAAGGTAAATGCAGAAGACAAGAAAGCTCTTCGTGTGGCTGGATTCATCACTCGCGATGCTCGTGAGGTAGAACGTAAGAAACCAGGTCGTCCAAAAGCACGTCGTCGCTTCCAGTTCTCAAAGCGTTAATATATACATTATTTATTATTTATATTTTCGCTCAGAGAATTCGAGAGAAGCACGATATGTTTAGTATCTAAACTGCGGAGACTCGTTCCGATAATGCGGACGGCTACCCCGTGGTTGGTTAACAAACAAAACATTAACTAAAAAGAACGTAAACAAAAACAAAACTTAATTATGGCAAGAACAGATTTTGATACGCTCCTACAGGCTGGAGCACATTTCGGACACATGAAGCGCAAGTGGAACCCTGCTATGGCTCCTTATATCTTCATGGAGCGCAACGGTATCCACATCATCGACCTCAATAAAACTGTGAAGTTGGTTGACGAGGCTGCTGACGCTCTCAAGCAAATCGCTAAGAGCGGAAAGCGCATCCTCTTCGTTTCAACTAAAAAACAGGCTAAGGAAATCGTAGCTGCTAAGGCTGAGTCAATCGGCATGCCTTACGTTATTGAACGTTGGCCAGGCGGTATGCTCACTAACTTCCCAACTATCCGTAAGGCTGTGAAGAAGATGTCTAACATCGACAAACTCATCGCTGACGGTACTTACGACAAACTCTCAAAGCGTGAAAACCTGCAGATTCAGCGTAAGCGCGCTAAACTGGAAAAGAACCTCGGCAGTATCGCTGACCTGACTCGTCTTCCTTCTGCTCTCTTCGTTATCGACGTAGCTAAGGAACACATCGCTGTAGCAGAAGCTAACCGTCTCGGTATTCCAGTATTCGCTGTAGTTGATACTAACTCTAACCCTAACGACATTGACTTCGTAATCCCAGCTAATGACGATTCAAGCAAGGCTATCGAAGTAATCCTCGGCGCTGTTTGCGACGCTATCAAGGAAGGTCTCGAAGAACGTAAGGTAGAGAAGGCTGACCAGGATGCAGCTGTTGACAAGAAAGAAGGCGGTAAGAAGGCTAAGAAGGTAGAAACTGCTGAACCAGCTGAGGAAGAAGCTCCAAAGGCTGAAGCAGAACCAACTGAGGAAGATGCTGACGAAACAACTGAAGCTCCTGTAAAGAAAGTTGCTAAGAAGGCTCCTTCTAAGAAAGCTGCCAAGAAGGATGAAGATGCTGAATAATCGCCAGAATGGCATGCAGTTTTTTCTAATTACAAAACAATTTAAATTCGTATATTATGGCTATTACATTAGCAGATATAAATAAACTCCGTCAGAAGACTCAGGCTGGTCTTATGGACTGTAAGAAGGCACTCACTGAGGCTAACGGCGATATGGAGGCTGCAATGGACATCCTCCGCAAGAAGGGTCAGCTCGTCGCTGCTAAGCGTAGCGACCGCGAAGCTGCTGAAGGCTGTGTACTCGCAAAGGTAAACGGCAATTTCGGTGCTATGATTGCCCTCAAGTGTGAAACTGACTTCGTTGCTAAAAACGCTGATTTCGTTGCTCTTGCTAACGCAATCATCGACGCAGCTATAGCTGCAAAGGCTAAGACTCTTGACGAGGTTAAGGCACTTACTATCAATGGTGAATCAGTTGCTGAAGCTGTTACAAACCGTAGCGGTGTAACTGGTGAAAAGATGGAACTCGACGGATACGCAACTGTAGAAGGCGAGAACATCATCGCTTACAACCACATGGGCGGCAACTTCCTTTGCACTCTCATCGTGCTCAACAAGCAGGCTGATGCTCAGGTAGGTAAGAACGTAGCTATGCAGGTTGCTGCTATGAACCCAGTTGCTCTCGATGAGGCTTCTGTACCACAGGCAACTAAGGATGCAGAACTCAAGGCTGACATTGAGAAGGCTAAGCAGAACCAGATTGGTAAGGCTGTAGAAAATGCACTCAAGAAGGCTGGTATCAACCCTGCACACGTTGACTCTGAAGATCACATCGAGTCAAATACTGCTAAGGGATGGATCACTGCTGAGGACGCAGCTAAGGCTCGCGAAATCAAGGCTACTGTTGCTAAGGAAGCTGAAGCTAACCTCAAGGAACAGATGATTCAGAATATCGCTATGGGTATGCTCAATAAGTTCTACAAAGAGAACTGTCTGCTCGATCAAGCATTCATCGATGACAGTAAGATTTCTGTTAAGCAGTATCTGCAGTCAATCGACAAGGAACTTACAATCTGCGATTTCAAGCGTTATACACTGCGCGCAGAATAAAGATTTTCGATATTTATCAAATAAGAAAAGAAGGTGCTTCCGTTGGAGGCACCTTCTTTTTATTCTATCACCCTGTTCGTGGGCTGTTATTTGCCGCGAGCAATCTTCTCTTCGTAGAATCGAATCTTCACCATCTGACGTTTCACTTCTTCTTCTCCCATCTTCACTTCTGCAAAAAGTTTAGCCAACTGATAACACTGTTCTACAATAAGAGCATCGTCTGCTGTGGCGTTAGCAGGAAGAACTGCCATACTGCCACCATCCTCGCTCAGAGAAACCGTGGTGTAGCTGTAATGACGTTTCTTGTCGATGGTAACCAATTGCATAGAACCATCCTCGCCAACCTCAGCAAAGAAATTAAGATGCTGTTTGTTACCCGCTTGAGAAGGAACTACATAATAACCTACACTCTGGTATTTTTCGTCTTTCTCAAGTACAAATATCTTCTTCATCTCGTCCAACTCCAGACGCTTGAAGGTGAGAGAACTGTCAGCTTTGGCAAAGGCATACTTGGCTTCGTGAAGTTCAAGCGAATCGACAAATTGCAATGCCTCACGACGACAATCTATTTCTTTTGGATAGGTAGTGCGCAAAGAATCAACCAATTCGTGAGCAACGCTGTGCTGATTCTGAACCATCGCTATTCGTGCTTCGTTTAGTAACTTATAAGCCTTGTCTTTGTTGTTTTCACTACAACTGAAAAGTACTATTGCCGAAAAAGACAGTAGCATCATGTATGATGTTGTTAATGACTTGCAGTTTTTCATAATTTGAATTTTATTAACAAGATTTTGCAAATATAAGAAGTTTCTGTGAAATAGTGTTGCAATTCGATGTTTTTTTTTAATTTTTATATCCGAAATGTAATATTTTGCAATTTATTTGTCTTTTTTTATTTCTTCTATGAAAAAATTAGTACTTTTGCATAACTTAAAATATAATGCTATGAAGAAGTTATTTCATATAATCATGTGCTTATTAGTTGCTCTTTCTGTTGCCGCACAGAAAATAGAACTTTCTGACGTTACTTCCGGAGCGTATAGACCGAAAGCTATAAAGGCTATGACTCCTATGGCTGATGGGGAGTCGTATCTGCGGATAAGTGAGGACGGCAAGAAGATAGAGAAGTGTTCTTTCAAGACTGGTGCAGTTGTTGGGACTATATTTGATATAAACACTGCGAGAAATGCCAAATTGGAGAGTTTTTCAGGTTATATTATGTCGCCAGATGAACAGAATATTCTCATTGAAACCGAGAGTCAGCAGATTTACAGAAACAGTTGTGTTGCTACATATTATATATATAATGTACGCAATAATACTCTTACTCCTCTGTCGAAAGGCGGACCACAGGAGTGTCCTAAGTTCTCGCCAGATGGCAATCTGATTGCTTTCGTGCGCGGCGGAAATCTTTTCCTCGTAAAATTGCTATATAACAATGCGGAAAGTCAAATCACCAAGGATGGCGAAGCAGAAAAAATCATTAACGGAAAGGCTGACTGGGTATATGAAGAGGAGTTTACTATGAACCGGGCATTCGATTTCTCTGTAAATAGCGAAATGATTGCATGGATGCGTTTCGATGAGTCGGATGTGCCTATGTATAATATCGCTAAGTTCGACGGAACAGTGGATAGTTACAAGTATCCGTTGGCAGGACAGAAAAATCCAAAGGTCACTGTACATACTTTCGATATAAAGAGTAGGGTGGTGCGTCAGATAAAGATTGCGGATGAATATGAATATATCCCTCGAATACAGTTTACAGACGTAGCTGATAAACTGATGGTGCTCACGCTGAACAGACATCAGGATAAGTTGGATTTTTATCTTGCAGACGCACGCAGTACTACTGCAAATATGATTCTTAGAGAAACTACTAACTGTTATGTAGAACAGACTGCTTACGAAAATATTGATTTGAAGCACCCTCAGTTTGTACTGCTAAGTGAACGTGACGGTTATCGCCACATGTATCTCTATAATACTCAGACAGGTCAATTGCAGAAGCAACTCACATCGGGTAAGTTCGAAGTGACAAAGTACTATGGACAGGATGCTGCAGGTAAGTATTTCTATTTTGCAAGTAATGAAGGTTCCCCACTTGAACAGTATATCTATAGAGTGGATGCATCAGGAAAACGCTCAAAATTGACTGAGGAAATGGGTTACCACAGTGCACAGTTCTCAAAGGGTTGCAATTATTTTGTGCATACATATTCTAATTTGCAGACTCCTCCTGTAGTAAATATCTGTGCTGCTTCAGGAAAGAAACTGAAAACCATTGAGGATAACGCAGAACTGAAGGGAAAACTCTCAAAACTGCATCTGGGTTCCGTAGAACTGTTCTCGTTCAAAACTGCTGATAACGTAGAACTGAACGGATGGATGGTGAAACCGGTAGGCTTTAATCCAAACAAGAAGTACCCGGTGCTGATGTATCAATATAGCGGTCCTGGTAACCAACAGGTGCACAATGCCTATGGTAACGGCTTTGGAGGTACATTGATCTGGGAACAGAGACTGGCACAGAAGGGATATGTTGTCGTGTGTGTTGACGGACGCGGAACAGGTGGAAGAGGTGCAGATTTCCAACGTTCTACCTATAAGAAAATGGGTACTCTTGAATCACGAGACCAAGCTGAAACCGCTGCGTACCTGGCTACTCTTCCGTTCGTAGATAAAAACAGAATAGGTATATGGGGATGGAGCTTCGGAGGCTTCAATACAATTATGTCGTTGTGTGAGGGGCGAGGACTGTTTCGCTGCGGTGTAGCTGTAGCCCCTGTGACAGACTGGAGATATTATGATTCTGCTTATACAGAACGCTATATGAGAACTCCACAGGAAAATCCTTCGGGTTACGACTCAAGCCCTCTGCATCGCTATCAGAATATTAAAGGCGACCTGCTTATCGTTCATGGAACAGCAGACGATAATGTTCACTATCAGAATACTGCAGACTTCGCAGAGGCTCTTGTGCAGGCTGGTGTTCAGTTTGATATGCAAGTATATACAGACAGAAATCATAATATCACAGGAGGAAATACCAGAAACCACCTGCTTAACCGCATAGAAAACTACCTCGATGCTCACCTGCTGAATAAATAACGCTTACTACATATTATATAATATGAATAAATATATTTCTACTATAGCCAGTCTGGTAATGCTGTTTGCTTTCTCATCGCAGGCAACAGCCCAACCTCAGGTACACGAAGATGTGCCTACTGATTCAATTCGTCTCTCTGACCCCTTCGTGTTTGCAGACAAAAAAACAAAGACATATTACATGACAGGAACAGGTGGAATGCTTTGGAAAAGTAAAAACCTGAAAACATGGACTGGACCATATAGAGTGGTGAAAACCGATCCTAATTCGTGGATGGGACCAAGACCGATGATTTGGGCGGCAGAAATACATCAGTATAATAATAAATACTACTATTTCGCTACTTTTACCAATCAGAGTGTTCATATAGACACTGTTGCAAATAATGTAATTGATCGACGTGCATGTCATATCTTGGTTTCTGATAATGTGGAAGGTCCTTATACACCAATGGGTGATTCCATTTATTTGCCTTCAAATATGCCAACACTCGACGCCACTTTGTGGATTGATAAGGACAAGAAACCATATATGGTGTTCTGCTATGAATGGTTGCAGAATCTAAACGGAACTATCGAGAAAATACAACTTAAACCTGATTTCAGCGGAACAATAGGGGAGAGAAGCCTTCTTTTCCGTGCAAGCGACTCGCCTTGGAGCCGTGAAAAATCACCTGCAAACGAAGATCGTCCAAATAAAGTAACTGACGGACCATTCCTGTTCACTACTTCAACAGGAAAACTCGGAATGTTGTGGACCAGCTGGATTTACGACAAATATACACAAGGAGTGGCATATTCAGAGTCAGGAACCCTCGACGGTCCATGGGTGCAAGAACCTGAACCTATTACCCCTCCCAACTTCGGACATGGTATGCTTTTCAAGGATTTCAAAGGCAATACACTGATGGCGGTACATTCTCACACAAAGATCGGAGATAATACCATCCGTATTCCACATTTCTTCCTTGTTTCACTCTATGGAGATAAACTTTCTGTTATAAGAGAATATAAACCATAAAATAATTACTTCTGTCAATCAGAAGATTAAAGCGAGGGCGGATTTTTTTGAGAAAATAATTCCTATAATATTTTG
>DEJD01000086.1:8137-9377 GCA_002353215.1 Prevotellaceae bacterium UBA2757 | reverse complement strand
AAAAATTAAAAGTTAAAAATGAAAAATTTAATTATAAAATGGCCACTTCGAAATAAAGGCAAGAAAAAGGGCACTAATTTTCGTTTTCGTTTTCAAGCGGCAGCATAGGCTGCTCATCTTGCGAATCCTTCGGTAAACGTTTCTTCTTCGGATTCTCCGTAGCTCCGTACTTCAGCAGTTTGCCTGCAGCTACCGTGATGCTTGGTCCCGTGCTGGCAGTCACAGTCTTCACATCGTCAAAAGCCTTCCGTGTCTTCTCCAGTTGTTCGTCCACCTTCAGGAAACGTTCGTAGAACAGTTGCACCCTTTCCACCACCATATTGGCAGTCTCCATAATCTTCTGTTGGTTTTCCACCTGACGCACCTGCTTCCAGGTCATCTCCAGCACCCTCAGCATCATATACAGATTCTGACTACCCGAAATGATTACGCCCTTGTCATAAGCCTCCCTCCACAGAGTCGGAGCATTGGCGAGAGCCAGTTGGAGTGCACTCTCCTGGAAAATATACATGATTACGAAATCCAGTTTCGTGCTGTCCGTACTTATATATTTTGTGTAATTCTTCTTCGACAATTCATTCACGTGCGAGCGCACCGAAGCGACATGTCTGTCCAGGCACAGCTTCTTCTGTTCGTCCGTCTCAGCATTCTGGTAATCCACATAAGCCGTCAGCGACATCTTTGAGTCTATAATCACATCCCTGTGATCGGGGAAATGGAGAATCACATCCGGAATCATACGATTGCCGCTCTCCGCATCGTAGATAACCCTTCCGTTCTCATCCTTCATCGTAGTCTGTTCCTCAAACTGCACACCTTCCTCCAGTCCCATATCCTCAAGGAGCTGTCTCAGTCGCAGTTCTCCGAAATCGCCCTGACTCTTATTATTCTCCCCTGTGAGAGCATTAGCCAGTCGGTCAGCCCTTTCCGACAACAGATTAGCCTTCTCCATATTTGCCTTGATGCTGGCATCGAGTCGTTCCATTGAAGTAGCATGTTCCCTGCCGCTCTTATCCACAGTCTCCTTCATCTGGTTTATCTCCGTGCGCAGCGGATTCAATATAGCCGCCAGTTGCTCCTGATTCGTCTGCGAGAGTTGTTCCGACCTCTGCAACAGAATCTTCTCACTTGCAGTTGTCATCTGTTCGCGCAACAGATTAATCTGCTGTTCCACCTGCTTCCGCTGATCCTCCCTCAGAGTCTGCAACTGCTGGGCATATTCATCCTTCTCAGCCTGCAA
>DEJD01000086.1:3149-8108 GCA_002353215.1 Prevotellaceae bacterium UBA2757 | reverse complement strand
TGCGCATGTTCCATCTTCATCTGTTCCTTCTCGCCCTTCAGTCGTTCATTCTCAGCAGAAAGCATATCGAACATAGCCTGCAGCGAAGCAGTCTTTCCATGCGAAAACAGATACCCCACCAGTGCTCCTACCACCAGGCATCCGATTGCTATAATTATCATTGTTGCCTGTACCATTAATATATTATTTATATGGTGACAAAGATACAGGTTAAAACTGATATTCACAAATTTGAGAATGATTTATTTAAACAATGTGAAGAGGCTTAAGTTAAAAACAGGATTTATATTTCATATAAACACTTACAACGACAGAAATCCAAAAATAGCTGGCTATTGTTGTATTATGATTAGGAATTGAAAAAGCCTTAAAGAATGGTAAAAAGTCGAGCACATGAAAATAATAAAAAGCGATAATTATAGCCATCATAAACAAATGGAAATAGAAACCTTCCTCCCCTGTATTAAAATCGCCGAAAACCAGAATATAGCCAGCAAGCCAAAAGGAAGCTAAATAGCACAGCAAATACGTTATACTTCCAACGATATACGACGTTACAGGATAAAAGAAAGAAATACCGAACTTATCGTCGATGGCAAAAGCATATCCTTTAAATATAAAATTAAAAAGAAAACTGCCTATATCAAGAAACTCAAAGAAAGAAGGTCCGCCTTCATTCATTTCCCACATAATAGAGAAATTGGCGTATCCTAATAAAAGGAACGACATAAATATGGCAAAAACAGTAAACTTGAACATCATTTTTCTTTTTTAATTTTTAATTCAGCCTTCACACATCACACATTCCTTCCCTGTCCTGTGGCATTCTGCAAAATTGGGCATAAAAGTTGAAACAACAAAATAAAATGAAAAAAATCCTCTACCAGTAAGATGTAAGATGTCTGAAGGCTGAGGGCTGATGGATGATGTATGATGGATGAATCGACAATTAAAAATGAAAATATCTGCTGTTTCCCTTCAATGGAACCATGTCGAGTGGTATGTGCAAATTTTGCACATGTGATATCTTCCTCTTTCCCTCTTGTTGAACTGTCGGAAATTCCGACAAGTTGAGCCTCTTCACAGAAGCATTCTCGGCTCATATATAATCTCATCGCAGCGCGGGTTTGTGTTCGAAAAAAAAATTTAAAAGTGAAAAATGGGGAGTATAGCATTGATATTTAGAATGAATTTGCCATCTTTGCAGGAAATTTTAATTTATGACGAATATGAAGAGGTTTTTATCTGTATCAGTTCTTTTGATGGTGGTTTCAGTTTTGTGTGCAAACCCTGTCAGCAAGGAGACTGCACGCAAGATTGCAGAAGCTTTCCTGAACCGTAATAATATGAGTCAGGGTGTGAAGCGCCTGTCGGGTATGATGTTTGCCCAGCCTTCTACTACTCAGGGAGAAGAAAATGCAAGTCTGTATCTATTTAATGCTGAGGACGGAAACGGTTTCGTCATTGTCAGCGGTGATGACAGCACTGAACCTATCTTAGGTTATTCGGACAAGGGAAGTATCGATATGAATGATATGCCCGCGAATATGCGTTCGTGGTTGCAGCATTATTCTGACGAGATTGCTATGATACAGAGGTTTGACCTGAAGACTTCCAACGAGCCAGCAAAGGACTGCGGAGAGGCTATTCCGAGTGCTCTGACTTGTGTATGGGATCAGCATCCTGTATATAATAACCAGTGTCCAATGGTCACTCTCTATTCCGATGCTAATTGCACACAGCAGTATGTGTATGAACCAGAGATTACTACTGACCCTATACTTTCTGTGACTGGTTGTGCTGCTACTGCATTAGCACAGATTCTTTACTATTGGAAGCAGCCTGCTGCTACGACAGCTGAGATTCCAGCACGCGAATATGTATGGGAAGACAATATATATCATTCAAAGGCAGGTATTCCTGGTACATCTGTGTGGATTAAATTTAACGACGAAGCGATTCCTGCCGGTACGACAATCGACTGGAATAATATGTTGGACGATTATTTTATAAGAGACGAAAAGGGTTATCCCATCGACAAAACCGGCACAGCCAAACAGCAGGCCGCTGTTGCAAACCTGATGCACATCTGCGGTGCTGCTATGGGGATGCAATACGGCACAATTTACACATCGGGTTCTCAAGCCTCTGAAATGGCCGGCCTTGAGGCTACAAGGAAGTATCTTGGCTTTCCAAATGCTTCTGTCTGCATGCAAGACCAATATACTTATCAAGACTGGTTGCAGACTCTCTACAATGAGGTAAAAGTAGCTAAGGCAGTATTCTTCGGAGGACAGAGCACTAGCGGAGGACACGCATTTGTGATTGACGGATATGACAAAGAAGACAATTTCCATGTGAACTGGGGATGGGGCGGAAGAGGTAACGGCTACTACCGCATAAATTCATTGCTTCCGGAAGACCAAGGAGCCGGAGGGGCTTTGGTAAACGACGGTTTTCGCATCAGACAGATGTTTTTCAGAAGCATTTATCCTAACGCTCCTGCTATTAAACCTGAACTCACAACTGAGTTTTGTGCCGTTACGGAAGAAGGAACAACTACTGTAGATAACGGATACTACATCTTCCCTAATGTAACTGTGAAAGTGTCAAATCTGAATGCCTTGAATGCAAAGTTCGAGATAGCTTTGAGACTTCACGGCAATGATTACAATGAGTATCTGGACCTGACGAAGGGCAATTCTGTGGAACTGCCTTTTGAAAATTGGTATAGTATTCCATTAACCGGTTTGAATATTCCTGCGAATCTTTTGCACGACGGAGTCTATTACCTGACACCTTGTTATGCCGCTCCTACAGATGACAAGTGGACTGAATGCCGCAACTCCGAAAATTGTCGTATCATGCTGACCGTTAAGGGCAATCAGGTGACTTTCAAGAATATCACACCTTATGTTCTTGGTTTCGTTTCGTCGAACAATAAGGATACTTACAAGGCAAACAATAATATTAAATTTACGGCTACCCTGAAGTTGAAAGAAGGAGAAATTCACCAGAACATGTTTACTGGTTATACAATACGTAATGAACAAAGCGAGGAGTCAAACATAATCAATCTGGCCAGAGAGATATATTACCTGAAAGCAGGTGACGAATTTGACGTAAACTTCGATCTTACAGCAGGGCTACCAGCAGGAAAGTACTCATTCTATTTCTATGACAACAACTACAGAATTCCTGTGTGCACATTGGAGGTGAAGGATGATATTACTGCCGTGGAGACCGTGGAAGCTGAGACTGAGAAGAAGGATGCTCCTACTTATAACCTGAACGGACAACTCGTTAGCGAGGACTATAAGGGTATTGTCATCAGGAACGGAGAGAAGTTTTTCCAAAATAAATAAAACATGTAAGAAATGAAAGTAGGACTCGTACTGGAAGGTGGCGGCATGCGAAGCCTGTTTACTATGGGCATCGTGGATCTGATGATTGAAGAGGGCATCAAGGTGGATGGTGTTGTGGGTGTGTCGGCTGGTGCCTGTTTCGGTTGCAATTATAAATCGCACCAACCGGGGAGAGCTCTGAGGTATAATATACTGATGAAGGACGAACCCAGATATATGGGTTGGAGGACTTTCCTGAGAACAGGCAATCTGCTAGATCCGGAGTTTGCATATCATACCGTGCCGATGGAGATTGACATCTTCGACAAGGAGACTTTCGAGAAAGACCCTACTGAGTTTCATGTGGTTTGCACAGACATAGTGAGTGGCAAACCTGTATATAAACAACTGAAGACTATCGACTACGAGGCTCTGGAATGGATTAGGGCTTCGTCGTCGATGCCTCTTGTCTCCACTCCCGTAGAACTGGAGGGCAAGCTGTTGCTCGACGGAGGCATGACGGACAGCATTCCGCTGAAGTATGCCCAGGAACAGGGATTTGAGAAGAACATAGTCATTCTGACACAACCAGAGGAGTACCGGAAACACGCTTCGAAACTTCCCCTACTCTTCAAACTCCTGCTTGGGAAGTACCCTATGATTGCAGAGACGATGGGACGGCGCCATCTTATGTATAATGCACAAAAAGAATTCATCAAGGCTGAGGCGGCAAAGGGAAATGCCATGCTCATATACCCTGATGAACCCTTGAATATCAGTCGCACGAGTCAGAACGAAGCCGATATGCGACGTGTGTATGGATTAGGCCGTCAGAAGGGCAAGCAATTACTTGCTGAACTGAAGTCCTACGTAGAGTCCTTCCACGTTCTTTAAGAGTGAGTTGAGTGTTCCGAGTGAACTGCTTGCAGCTGCTGCTGTAGAAGATACTGTGTTTACGAAAGTAAGCAGTTTGTCGGTCTTCATGGCAAGTTGCAGTTTTCCGCCAGACAGTTTGCAGTTCATCTTAATGGTTTTCTTCACCTTAGTGAATGTAAGTGAGAGGTCGGAACCCTCTATCTTATAAGTAGCAGCAACGGCTTTCTTTCCTACTGCCACTGTTGCCTTTCCACCTTTTTCGAATGTAATCTTCATAGCACCCGGTTTGATGCCAGCCTTGGTGAGGGCATCGTTGAGTTTTGACTGGGCTTTTGATGCAGCAGCTGCAGCAGTAGCCTTGGAGAGCACGTTTGAAGACTCAGCTGCGATGCAGGGACTATCGTAGTTCCACGTGCCGATGATGTTCGACTCGCTCACCTTGCTTGTGCCGATAAGGCTTGTAACTACATTGGCAATGGTAGAACCGGTCTGGGAATTACCTGTTGCCTTATTTACTGCTGTCGATGCAGCACCTTTGATAAGATCGCCCAACTGGGCATTTGATGCAGTAGGCATGCAGAATGCTACTGCGGCAGCTAAAGCTACCTTGAGAATTGATTTTTTCATTTTTGTCTAATTAAATTGAGTTTATCAGTAACTTTATTCTATAACGAGAAAAATCATAGATTTAGTATCTGATAAACTCAATTAAAGTTTTATTTTAGTTTGTTTACAATTC
>DEJD01000086.1:1826-3043 GCA_002353215.1 Prevotellaceae bacterium UBA2757 | reverse complement strand
GCAGGCATGCGCTTGTCGCCCATGAGGGTGATGACTTTCTCGCAGGAGTCAACCTGTACGTCTTCGATGTGGAGTCCCTGAATCTTGGTGAGACGAGTCTCGTAGTCGGGGAAGTCCTTCCACTGGTAAACCACGTCGGTAGCGAGTGCTACGACTTCCTTGCAGTAGTTTACGCGGGCTCCGCGCAACCATATATTCTCTACGAATCCGCCACGACGGTGGTTGGTCTTCACATAATAGAGACGAAGCACATTACCCGGTGTGGTACAGTTGGTCATATACACATTGCGAATGCCTCCGGAGAGTTCGGAACCGATGCCGAGGAGGGTGTGTCCCTTCTTGATGGTGCAGTTGCGAATGACGATGTTCTCGGTAGGACAGTCGAGTCGCCAGGCATCCTGATTGCGTCCTGCCTTGATGACTACGGCATCGTCGCCCTGGTCAAAGGTGCAGTTCTCAACAAGGAAGTTCTTCGTCATGTCGATGTCGATTCCGTCGTTGTTATGTCCGTGAGCATATACATCAAGTCCGCGAGCTATACCTCCGTCACACATATATATATGTATGGTCCAGAAAGGACTCTCGCGAATGGCGAAGTTCTCGAGCAGTACATTCTTGCAACGGTTGAACTGTATGAGGTGAGGACGCATACGACTGAGTGTGTCGGCTACCTGTCGTTCTTTCATCGGGGTGTATTCGGAACACCATGTGTAGAGACGGCGAGTGGCTTCGACATGCGACTTAGGACGGCTGAACCACGTTTTCCAATAAGCCATGCGAGGAGCAAGTTTTCCCTTTCCGCTTATGGCTACGTTTTCACATTCATAGGCAAAGACAAGAGGTGAGTAGTTGTAGCACTCCACTCCCTCCCATGTAGTATGAACGGCAGGAAGGTAATCCTTCGGGTTGTCGGTAAACTCTACTACTGCTCCTTCGTCGAGACGCAGGTTGCAGTTGGATTTGAAATGAATGGCACCGGTAATCCACTTACCCTTGGGCACTACCACATAACCGCCACCTGCCTTGTTGCAGGCTGCCATGGCACGCTGGAATGCCTTTGTGCAGAGTGACTTGCCATCAGACTTTGCCCCATATTTCGTAATAGGAAATTCCTTGTCAGGGAAGATGTATTCCTTGATAGGATTCATCGGAAACGGAGCATCGGTTATCACAGTCTCACGATACTGAGCTGATGCCAGAACGGAGGTGAGGGTGAA
>DEJD01000086.1:1406-1819 GCA_002353215.1 Prevotellaceae bacterium UBA2757 | reverse complement strand
AGTAATGTAAGTATTTGTCGCATGGGAGGAGTTAGGAGTTAGGAGTTAGGAGTTGGGAGTTAGCGTGTGCCAAAGTATTCTGTGTCGGCAAGTTTCATGAGGTACTGTCCGTACTGGTTTTTAATCATCGGTTGTGCCAGTTCGCGGAGTTTTTCTGTAGAAATCCAGCCTTTATGGTATGCAATGCCTTCGAGACAGGCTATCTTGAGTCCTGTACGTTTTTCGAGCACTTCGATAAAGGTACTTGCCTCGGAGAGGGAGTCGTGAGTACCTGTGTCAAGCCATGCAAAACCGCGACCGAGGAGTTGCACCTTGAGGTTGTGTTCGTTGAGGAATTCCTGATTTACTGTGGTAATCTCCAATTCGCCACGGGCACTTGGTTTGATGTGCTTTGCTATCTCAACCACTTTGTT
>DEJD01000086.1:1139-1366 GCA_002353215.1 Prevotellaceae bacterium UBA2757 | reverse complement strand
TTTTCCTCAATGGAAAGACAGTTGCCCTCTTTATCGAACTCAGCCACACCATAACGTTCTGGATCCTGCACCCAATAACCGAATACACTTGCCTTGCCTGCTGCGGCATCAGTCACACACTGCTGAAGCATACCGGAGAATCCGCGACCATGGAAGATGTTATCGCCCAATACCAGACAGACATCATCGTTGCCTATGAATTTCTCACCGATAATGAATGCCTGTGC
>DEJD01000086.1:872-1083 GCA_002353215.1 Prevotellaceae bacterium UBA2757 | reverse complement strand
AAGTCGTAAGGAGTAGATATGATGAGTATCTCTTTGATGCCTGCCAACATAAGTACACTGATGGGGTAATAGACCATCGGTTTGTCGAAGATGGGCAGCAACTGTTTGCTGACACCTTTTGTTATAGGATAGAGACGAGTGCCTGACCCGCCTGCAAGAACTATGCCTTTCATTTAGTTAGGAGTTAGGAGTTAGGAGTTAGGAGTTAGGA
>DEJD01000086.1:0-841 GCA_002353215.1 Prevotellaceae bacterium UBA2757 | reverse complement strand
TAACCAATAACCTATAACCTATAAAAAGAAATTACTTCTTTGCAGCTGGTTTTTTGAATGGAGACTTCTTAGGAGCTGGAGTTACCTTTGCTGCAGGAACAGATTTTCCGTTTTTCTTTGCTGTAGCGATGGCTCCGCTAACTGCTTTTTCGATTTCTTCGCCACGAAGTCCGCGAGCTACAATGCGTCCGTCCGGAGCAAAGAGGATGATTTCAGGAATGCCCTGGATGCCATAAGCATCGGAACCAGCCTTCTTCGCATTCAGCATCTGAGGATAGTTGATTCCCAATTCGGTGATGGCTGTACGAGTATCGTCCGGTTCGTCCCATGTAGCAACACCGAGTACTGTGAAGTGTTCACCTTTGTATTTGTTATATACATTGATGAGATTTGGAATTTCACGACGACATGGAGGACACCAACTTGCCCAGAAATCTACGAGTACATACTTACCCTTGCCAACATAGTCGGAGAGTTTGGTTGTCTTGCCATCATAAGTAGCAGAGAAGTCCTTGAACATGTCACCAGCCTGCTGTGCAAAACCAGTGGAGAAAGAGAATGCCATAAGGAGGCAAGCCAATAGATACTTTTTCATGATTTTTTAATTTAATGTATAGTGTTAGACATATTATTTTCTGTAGTTGGTTGCGAAGATAGGAGTTTTTACCCTAATACATTATATAATTTACAGATTTTTTTGAAAAAAAGTATGTGTTCACGTACACTTCTCTTGATTTATGTCATAAAAACAAAGAAAAATAAAATGTTTTCGCACACAACTCTTGCAGACATACAGAAAACCCCTACCTTTGCATCGTGTTTTTCATAGTATTAGATTTAA
>DEJD01000060.1:4360-7008 GCA_002353215.1 Prevotellaceae bacterium UBA2757 | reverse complement strand
CAGCAGATGCAGCCGTTCTGCAGAGCTACGAGCGATTCGTCCTTCTGATCTACGATGCCGCCTTTTTGAATCAGGTCAGCATCGATATTTATCTCGCCTATATCGTTTACTATAACTGCAAATCTGATTCCTTTCTTGTTTGAAAGGATGCGGTTCAGCAGAGTTGTTTTTCCGCTGCCCAGATAACCTGTAAGCAGCAGAACAGGAGTTGTAAAATTATTCATAATGTATTAATGCTTAATAGTATCGTTTGTGTTTATAATGATTTCTTCTTCTGTATAATCTGTTTCAGTCGAATCCGCGTCGATAGTATCTGTTGCCGATAGTGGAATCACGACCTCAGTATCCAGAATTGGAATATCGCCCTCCAGTATTGTATCAACATCCACACCATCAAAATTTATCAGCCTGTCTTTCTCTCCTCCAGTGGGCAATCCGAAGATAGCCACTATACAAGCAGTCACAACAACAATCGTGGCTCCAATTATAATCAGTAAATCTCTATGTGGTCTTTTCATTTTTTCCAGCGTTTATCTTGTAGTTCTTTCATCTTCAATTCCTGCGGATTGTTCTGAGCCTTCCAGAACTGCCGCCCTTCAGCTTCGTCGGGCAGGAATTGTTGTTCCACGAAATTACCTTCGTAGTCATGAGCATATTTATATCCCTTGCTATAACCGAGTTGTTCCATCAGCTTCGTAGGTGCATTCCTTAAGTGTAATGGAACGGGTAGGTTACCTGTCTGACTGACATACTGCAGGGCGTCATTCACAGCCATATATGCAGAATTCGACTTCGCGCTTGTTGCCAGATACACGGTTGCCTCCGCCAGAGGTATTCGTCCTTCAGGCATTCCTATCTTGTTTACGGCATCGAAGGCTGCATTTGCCAGGAGTAGGGCATTGGGGTTTGCCAGTCCTATATCTTCCGAAGCAGAGATAACCAGTCTGCGTGCAATGAACAGCGGGTCTTCACCTCCTTCTATCATCCTTGCCAGATAATACACAGCCGCATCAGGGTTGCTACCGCGTATCGACTTGATAAATGCCGATATGATGTCATAGTGCATCTCACCGTCCTTGTCATATGCCAAGGGATTCTGTTGCAGAGCCTCCGTTACTATGTCGTCGTTGACGATTACCTCCTCCTTGCCGTCCTGACTCTCCACCACGAGTTCTATGATATTGAGCAGTTTCCTGGCATCTCCGCCACTATATCTCAGTATTGCATTTGTCTCTTCGATTTTGATGTTTTTCTCTTTGAGAATCACATCTTTCTCTATTGCTGATTGAAGTAATTGTAGAAGGTCTTCTTTCTCTAATGACTTCAATGTATATACCTGACAGCGGGAGAGTAGTGGACGTATGATTTCGAACGACGGATTCTCCGTTGTGGCACCTATCAGAGTAATTGTTCCCTGTTCTACAGCACCCAGCAGCGAGTCCTGTTGCGACTTCGAAAATCTGTGTATTTCGTCAATGAAAAGGATAGGGGAACTGCTGTTGAAGAAGCGGTTGTTCCTTGCCTTTTCTATGGTGTCTCTCACATCTTTCACTCCCGACGTTACAGCACTCAGGGTGTAGAATGGCACTTCCAGCGTTTTTGCGATAATATTGGCAAGTGTGGTTTTACCCACTCCGGGAGGTCCCCACAGTATGAACGACGAGATTCTCTTCTGCTCTATCATACGACGAATAACAGCACCTTCGCCTACGAGATGCTGTTGTCCTATGTAATCGTCGAGCGTATGCGGACGAAGTCGTTCTGCCAGTGGTTGCATGTCTCTCTTATTTCTTCTTGTCCTCTTCCGGTGCCGGAACATCAGTCATTATTCCGGTGATGAAGACTCTCGCCATGTCTTTCTTGCAGTTGGAAAACACCTGTATGCTCTTCTTGAATCGTCCGGGCATCTTACCTGCGCCGTTATATGTCACCTTAATCTCTCCTGTACCTCCAGGTGATATAGGTTCCTTCGAATAGTCGGCTACGGTACAACCGCAAGAAGTATGTACGGTGTTGATAATCAGTTTTTCGTCACCTACATTCGTAAACTTGAACACACATGTCTGTTTGCTGTCATACATCGAGAAAGTGCCCATGTCTATTGTAGTCTTTTCAAATTTAATCTCAGGGTATTTCTCTGCTCTAATAACACACATTGTGAGTAGTGCCACAAGCACCAAAATAGTTCTTTTCATAGTTGTAATCATAAAAACTATCGCAAAAGTACGCAAAATTTTATTATTAGTGATAATGTTAGTGCTTTTTTGAGTTTTTTTTACTAATTTCGCGCCGAATTTTGCAAAACAGAACCTAAATCATCATAAAATCAGTTCGATTATGAATATAGACAAAAATACAATCATCGGTTGGACCCTCATGGCTCTCGTCATGTTGGGATTCATGGCTTACGAACGCTATACAGCGCCTACTCAGGAAGAAGTGGCAGAGTGGCAGGCACGACAGGACAGCATTCGTCTTGCTGAAGTAAATAAGGAGTTACAGGAAAAGAGTCGTGAGTCCCAGCAGCTCATGCAGCAGGCTACCGACTCGCTCAATCCGCTCTTCGCAGCATCACAAAAGCAGCCTGGCACAACAGTGCTCCGCAATTCACTCCTTTCAGTTATTATTAATAATGAGGGAGCACAGAT
>DEJD01000060.1:2814-4211 GCA_002353215.1 Prevotellaceae bacterium UBA2757 | reverse complement strand
GTAGTCATGGTGGCTCCTATTGCTTCCGGCTCACTCCGCATCAGCTATTCACTCATTCCTGACAGTTACCTCGTAAACGTAGATGTACAGGCTATCGGACTCGATGGTTTCTTCCCTTCAAAAACTCGCACTATGGACATCCTCTGGAGTCAGAAGATGAAACAGCAGGAGAAGGGCTATGACTTCGAAAACCGTTATAGCACAATTACTTATCGAGACACAGATAACGATACTAACGAACTCTCCAGTATGGGAGATGATGAGGATGAAAACGAATTCGAAGAACGTGTCAAGTGGGTTAGCTTCAAGACTCAGTTCTTCTCTCAGATTCTCATCTCTGATACTGATATGAGTGTAGCCCATATGAAGTCTGAGAAGATTGAGAAAGGGGAGGGCTACCTGAAAACTCTCACTGCTGAACTCTCAGCACCCTTCGACCCCTCTGGCCGTCAGTCTTCACATTTCGCCATGTACCTTGGTCCTAATAAGTTTGTCACACTTTCCAAAAACGAAAAACTCCTCGGTGCTTCTACCGACCTCGACCTTCGTTCCCTCGTATATCTCGGATGGCCTGTCATCCGTTGGATCAACCGTTTCTTCATGATTTACCTCTTCGACTGGCTTACAGGATGGGGACTCAACATGGGTATCGTTCTGCTCATCCTTACCATCTTCATCAAGGTGCTCGTCTATCCGCTCATGAAGAAATCATACCTCAGCAGTGCCAATATGCGTGTGCTGCGTCCTAAAATCGAAGAAATTACAAAGAAATACACCCGTCCTGAAGACGCTATGCTCAAGCAGCAGGAGACCATGAAACTCTATAGCGAATACGGAGTATCTCCTATGGGCGGTTGTCTGCCTATGCTCATCCAGATGCCTATCTGGATTGCCCTCTTCAACTTCATCCCTAATGCCATCGAACTGCGTGGCCAGTCGTTCCTCTGGGCCGACGACCTCTCTACCTACGATGACGTAATCAACTGGGGATTCAATATTTGGGGCATTGGCGACCACCTCTCACTCTTCTGCGTACTCTGGTGTCTTGCCACAGTTGCCAGCTCTATGTTCTCCATGAAGCAGCAGCAGGATAGCATGACTCCTGAACAGGCACAGCAGATGTCGATGATGAAGTGGATGACATACATCATGCCGATTGTCTTCTTCTTCAGCTTCAACAACTACTCCTCAGGACTCAACTACTACTACTTCCTCTCATCACTCACATCAGCACTCATGATGTGGTATCTGCGTAAGACTACCGACGATGCAGCTCTCCTCAAGAAACTCGAAGAGCGTCATAAGGTGCGTCAGCAGCAGGCAGCTACAGGTAAACGCCCATCCTCTATGATGAGCCGCCTCCAGGCTATGCAGGAGAAACAACTCGAAATCCTCCG
>DEJD01000060.1:0-2741 GCA_002353215.1 Prevotellaceae bacterium UBA2757 | reverse complement strand
AATTTTCAATTTCATGAAACAACACGGACACCCACAGGGACTCTATCTCCTGTTCGTTACAGAAATGGCAGAGCGCTTTTCATACTATGGAATGCGTGCCATCTTTATTCTTTATCTCGTAGCTGCATTCTTTGACAGTGCCGAAGCATCACAAGTATATGGTTCCTATACCGGACTCGTTTACCTTACTCCACTTCTCGGAGGCTACATCTCCGACCGCTATTGGGGTAACCGCCGCAGTATCATCGTAGGCGGACTCGTTATGGCACTCGGACAGTTTCTGATGTTTGCCTCTGCATGCTTCGTGCAGCAAAGTATATTCAACGAAGGCGGAACGATTAGTGCCGATGTAGATAACGGTTTTTCGCTAACACTTATGTTTGCTGGACTCACAGCACTCATCATGGGAAACGGTTTCTTCAAACCGAACATCTCCACAATGGTGGGCGACCTCTACGAACCGCAGGACAAACGTAAAGACTCAGCCTTCACCATATTCTATATGGGTATCAACATAGGAGCCTTCATTGCACCACTCATCTGCGGACCTCTCGGCAATGGTGACTGGTCCAACCCTTCAGCCTTCAAGTGGGGCTTCTTCTGTGCCGGTTGCGCAATGCTCTTCTCCGTACTCGTATTCTGGTTGCTCAAAGACCGTTTCCTTGTCACTCCTGAAGGACTGGGCATCGGACTTCCTCCTGCTCAGAGCCAGCTCATCCATCTTAAGGAAATGCAGGAGAAAGAAGACGAGGCAGACTATGAAGGTGTAGAAATCGAAAACCCTGAGAACGCTCAGATCAATCATAATGTGAAGAACTCTCCTCTGCGCCTTTGGGGGTGCATCATCGGAGGCATCCTGCTGATGGTGATATTCTCTCTCTCTGCAGAAAATTTCAACGATGTCATCTCAGCAGCAATCTACGCTATTTCCATAGCTCTGCCAATATTCATCATTACCGACCGCGGACTCACCACAGTCGAGAAGATGCGAATCGGAGTCATCTACATCATCGCTATCTTCGTAATCTTCTTCTGGAGTGCCTTCGAACAGGCAGGTTCTTCGCTCACCCTCTTTGCCGACAAACAGTGCGACCGCACCATCGGCGACTGGGAAATGCCGACTACCTGGTTCCAGTGCATCAACCCAATAGGTATCGTCTTATTCGCTCCGATTATGGCTATGCTTTGGGAACAGCTTGTCAAGCATAACATCAACGTATCTTCTCCGATGAAGCAGGCACTCGGTCTCTTTATGCTCTCCGTCAGCTACTTCATCATAGCCTATGCTACAAGTGGCGTGCAACCCGGAATGAAAGTAAGCATGTGGTGGCTCTTCGCCCTCTATTGGTGTCATACCATTGGTGAACTCTCACTCTCGCCAATCGGACTCTCTATGGTCAACAAACTCTCTCCGGCACACCTCGCCAGCCTCCTCATGGGTGTTTGGTTCATGAGTACTGCTGCCAGCAATATCCTTGCAGGAAAACTCGCCACACTCCTTCCAATCGAGGGTCAGCCCGTTCGTTCCTTCCTCGGATTCCAAATCACTACGCTGACCGACTTCTTCCTGCTCTTCGCCATCATGTCGATAGTAGCTGCAGTACTGCTCCTTGCTCTCTGTCCACTTCTCAAACGAATGATGAAAGGAGTAGAGTAGGGTGTCACTGTTTCCTTCTACCATATTCCTATCCTTTGGTAGTGGCAGTTGTGGCAACTGCTACTACCTTAGTACACCCGATTCCGCCATCCTCATCGATGCAGGAATAGGAGTGCGCAAACTCGGAAAGGCATTTAACGACTATGGTATCAACCGTGAGCACATAAAAGCTATCCTGCTTACCCACGATCATAGCGACCACGTAAAAAGTGCTGCAAAACTCTCAAAGCAACTGAACGTGCCCGTCTATGCCATCGAACCCGTTCATTCTGGCTTACTTGCCAACAAATATATACCAGGAAAAATTGACGAATCTCATCGTCAGATTATCGAACTTGGAACACCCCTGCAGATAGCAGACTTTACTATCACAGCCTTTCCAGTTCCCCACGACTCCACAGCCAACGTAGGCTATACCATAATTACAGGCGATTCAGTCTTTTCCCTCATGACCGATGTAGGTGAAGTAACCCCCGAAGTGTCCCAAGCCCTTCAGCGTTCCACTCATGTAGTGCTCGAAGCCAACTACGACCCCGACCTGCTCCGCACCGGGCACTATCCATTCATTCTTCAGGAACGCATCCGCAATGGTCGCGGACACCTCTCCAATCACCAGTGCGCACAGGCACTCATCCAGAACTACCACCCGGCTCTCCGTCACGTATGGCTCTGTCACCTCAGTGGCGACAACAACCGTCCCGACCTGGCACACGAAACAGTCCGTTCCCTTCTCTCAGCCAGCAACATACCCGTTGGCACCGACCTCCAACTCGACGTTCTCCAACGCTCCCGCACCACCGGTCCCTTCGAATTCTAATCCCCCATTTTCAATTTTTCATTTTTTCATTTTTCACTTTTCATTTTTCATTTTTCACTGCAAAGGTAGTGCTTTTTTTTGACATATGCAAAAAAAATCGCCCCGAGGGACGATTTTCTTGCCTTTAGCCTTCAACTTGCATTTCTCGCGCATCATTGCGCGAGCTTAGTGTGCTGCATCGTACTCCGCACCGCAGACCTTCCACAGGTACGCGCGCATGGTGCGTTTGCCGGCGGCGGTGTCGCGCTGCGCGGCGAAAGCCTCCTG
>DEJD01000047.1:5298-6676 GCA_002353215.1 Prevotellaceae bacterium UBA2757 | reverse complement strand
AGAGGCAGGATTTCGTTTTCGAGCAGAGAGTAGATTGTAGCAGCGTCGAGCTGGTCCTGCTGAGCCTGGTTCTGGAATGTGCGCTTTTCAGTAAGAGCCCATCCTGCACCTTCGCGGTAGCCTTCGAGCCACCATCCGTCGAGCACAGAGAGGTTTACAACACCGTTCATCAGAGCCTTTTCACCAGAAGTACCTGATGCTTCAAGCGGACGGGTTGGAGTGTTCATCCAGATATCCACACCTGTTACGAGGCGGCGAGCCAGCTTCATGTCGTAGTTCTCGAGGAAGATAATCTTGCCGAGGAACTCAGGACGGCGGCTGATTTCGTAGATCTTCTTGATAAGACCCTGACCTGCGCCGTCAGCCGGGTGTGCCTTTCCTGCGAAGAGGAACTGAACCGGGTAGTTAGGATTGTTTACTATCTTAGCCAAACGGTCGAGGTCGGAGAAGAGCAGGTGTGCACGCTTGTATGTAGCGAAACGACGTGCGAATCCGATGGTGAGTGCGTTTGGATTGATTTTCTCAAGGATTGAAACGATACGAGAAGGGTCGCCCTGGTGCTTCAGCCAGTCTTCCTCAAACTGCTTCTTGATGTAGTCGAAGAGTTTGTTCTTAAGAGCCATACGAGTCTCCCAGATTTCCTTGTCAGGAACGTTGTAGATAGCTTCCCAGATCTTCACGTTCGACTGGTCTGCGAGGTATGATGGGTCGAAGTACTTAGCATACACAGCCTTCCACTCGCTTGCTGTCCAAGTAGGCATGTGAACACCGTTTGTTACGTAGCCTACGTTCTTCAGTTCCTCTGGGAAGTAGCCCTTCCAGATGCCGTTGAACATCTCGCGAGAAACCTTTCCGTGGAGCCAGCTTACACCATTCACCCAAGAGCAGGTGTTGCAGGCGAAGGTACTCATACAGAACTTCTCGTTCTTGTCGTCAGGGTTCACACGGCCCATGCCCATGAAGTCGTCCCAACTGATGCCGAGGCGCTCAGAGTACTGTCCGAGGTACTTGCTCATCAGACCCTCTTCGAAGTAGTCGTGACCTGCAGGCACTGGAGTGTGTACGGTATAGAGTGAAGAAGTGCGAACCACTTCGAGAGCCTCGTTGAATGACAGACCACCCTCTACGTATTCAGCAAGGCGCTGTACGTTTGCAAGAGCTGCATGACCTTCGTTACAGTGAATGATGTCCTTCTTGATGCCGAGTTTGTTGAGCAACAGCACACCGCCGATACCGAGCAGAACCTCCTGCTTAATACGGTTTTCCCAGTCACCGCCATAGAGAGCGTGGGTGATGCTGCGGTCGTATTCAGAGTTCATCTCGTTGTCGGTGTCGAGCAGGTAGAGTTTTACACGACCTACGTTTACGCGCCAAACCA
>DEJD01000047.1:1523-5243 GCA_002353215.1 Prevotellaceae bacterium UBA2757 | reverse complement strand
AACTGCTGTGCCTCGTAGTTAGCCACCTGCTGACCCTCCATAGAGAGTGTCTGAGTAAAGTAGCCGTAACGATAGAGGAAACCGACAGCGCAGAAGTCAACGTTAGAGTCGGATGCTTCCTTTACGTAGTCGCCGGCGAGGATTCCAAGACCGCCTGAGTAGATTTTCAGTACGTGGCTGAGTCCGTACTCCATACAGAGGTATGCTACAGAAGGACGCTTCTTGTCTGGCTTCACATCCATATAAGTACGGAATTCCTTGTAGATAGCTTTCACGCGGTCAACAATCTTCTTGTCCTTTGCCAGGGACTCCAGTTTCTCGTAGTTCATGCGGGAAAGGAAGAGCACTGGATTCTGAACAGTGTCGTGCCACAGTTGTGGGTCCATGTCGTTGAAGAGATGTCCTACTTCATTGTTCCAAGTCCACCACATGTTGTGTGCAATTTCGTCCAGCGGTTTGAGAGCCTCAGGAACCTGCGAGCGGACACTGATTTCACGCCAATTAGGAGTGTTGGCATTGCTTGCCTTAATTCTCATAATGTTTTTATTTATAATAGTTAATAATGAGCGGTTTTAGTTTAGTATTTTTCTTTGAGAGAGGTCGGAGCCTATTTTATTCTTTCGTTTCGCTTACGCAAAGCGATGTCGTATGCTTCGTAGTAGTAAGTGATGAAGTGTTTCCACAGTGCCTTCTCTGCCACCTTCTCTGCAGCTTTACGGGCTGCCTTCACTTGAGCAGGAGTCATCTCTGAGAACTGCAGGATGGTCTGTGCAATGGTTTCAGACACTTCGTCGAAGTTATAGTCGCTGCGGTGGATAGTCTTCACACCGTCTGCAAGTTCCGACTGACCGCCTTTTACTTCGTTTGCCCACAAACCGAAACCGGCAAGGTCGGTAGTGATGCAAGGCACATGGAAAGCAACGCTCTCTGTCGGAGTGTAGCCCCAAGGCTCGTAGTAAGAAGGGAATACGGTGAGGTCAGTACCTATTATCAAATCGTAGTAGAGTTTGTTGAAAATGCCGTCGGTTCCGTCCAAGTAGCAAGGTACGAAGATGAGTTTCACGTTATCCTCCGGAGCATTGTGCATGTTGAGCCAGTCCATCTGACCCATCACGCGGTCGTTCCAAGGTTCGTTCAGTTCGTGGGTGATACGCGGATTAGGCAGAGCGCCCTTCACCTTTGTGCCTGCCTTCATAGCCTGCTTCAGGTCACCACGAGCCTCGCGCATCCATGCCGGAACGAAGATAAAGGCAAGCACCGGCTTCTTCAGGTTCTCCTCGAAACGCAGACGGTTGATGGCATCCACGAATACGTCGATACCCTTGTTCTTATATTCATAGCGGCCACCGGTGGCAACGATGATAGTGTCGTCCTTCAGCTTAGTGCCCATCAGCGCATTGGCTACCTTCAGCATCGACTGACGAGCTGCCTTACGAGCCTCATCGAATGCAGCCTGTGGCGAAGGAACAAATCCGTTCTCGAAACCGTTCATCAGCACTACGTCCGACTCGCGAGTGAGCAGCTGTTTACACTCCTTGTCGGTGATGTTGCTCACTGTCGTAAAACAGTCAACAGCCAGTGTAGCACTCTTCTCTACCGAGTGCTTAGCCTCAACACCCAGTTCGCTTGCCATCTGGTCGCCGTTGTAAGCAAACAGATAGTCGTAGAGCGGTTTGCCGTTGCCGGCGATGCTGCGGCCGGTAGTAGTTGCGTGTGTAGTAAATATTGTAGCCACCTCAGGCACGTACTTCTTCACGTATAGAGCAGCCAGACAGGTCTGCCACTCGTGAGCCTGGAACACCACATTGTCTTTCTCCGTCAGGCTATGGAAACGGAAGTAGCTCTCCACCACCTTGCCGGCAGCCCATGAGAACACGATGCTGTCGTTATAGTCGCCGTAAGCCTTCAGGGAGTTCACGCTGTAGTTGTCCCATGCCCAGAAGAAAATATCGTTCACCTCTGGGAAGAATGGCTGGAAATCAACAAGTATGGCAATCGGTTCGCCCGGAACCTGCCAACGACCCACACGGAAACGAAGTCCCTCAGTCTGCTCAGCATGTTCGCGCCACTGCTTCAGCAGCGTCTTGCTCTCCTTAAACAATGGGTTTTTCTTGCCTGCCCAAAAGTCAGGACCGATGAAGAAAACTTTGTCCTTCAGCTTATCCTGCAGAGTCTTTGCCCTTGTGGATAAAACTGTGTAGATACCCCCTACTTTATTACATACCTCCCAGCTGGATTCGAAGATATACGAAGGGGTTAATTTTTTGTTGGTCATAAGTAATTTAAAAAAATAGCTATTTGGGAATGAACGCCTTTTCACGGCGTCATAAAAATTTTTACCTTAACACTAAATCCGCTGCAAAGATACGAGTAAGTGAGCAAAGTACAAAATGTATGTCCGTAAAATTGAAAATCTATGATGAAAAAAAGAAAAGGGAGGGGTACGCAAACTGTCAGAACTGACTGCCGACCATCTGAAACCTATGGACTATAACAAACTGCCTATTCCCTTTGCCTGCGCAGCTACCGACATCGTCACCTTATCGGAGGACTCACCTTCCGACAGTACATCACAGAGAACATCTACACCTTCGCCATAGGAAACTACGGTTTTACAGGTAATGCCTTCCATAATTTCTTCGACACAAAGAACATGGTAGGTGCTGCCATCGGAGGCGGATACAAGACTCCAGTAGGACCAATAGAACTGAACCTGAACTGGAGCAATATAACAAAAAAACTCGGAGCTTTCATCAATATCGGTTATATGTTCTGAAGTTTTTTCAAGGCAACCGTATCATTATATAATAAAAAGTCGTACCTTTGCATCCGATTTTTTAGAAACACTGAAGATAAGATGTTAACGTTAAAGCTTATTACTGAAGAAACAGACCGAGTTATCAAAGGTCTGGAGAAGAAACAATTCAAAGGTGCAAAAGAAGCAGTAGAGAAAGCTATTGCCATCGACAAAGAACGTCGCGAAGCACAGACTGCGCTCGATGCCACTCTGGCTGAAAGCAAGAAGTTCGCTGCCGAAATAGGCAAGCTGATGAAGGCTGGCGACAAGAACGCTGCAGAACAGGCAAAGCAGGAAGTAGCAAAACTGAAGCAGAAGGCAGCCGACCTTGAACAGAAGAAGGCTGACGCAGAGAAGGAACTCACCGCTCACCTTTGTACCATTCCAAACATACCATACGACGAAGTACCGGAAGGCAAAGGTGCCGAGGACAATGTAGTTGTGAAGTCATCCCTGCGCGAATGCAAACCAGGCGACACAGTAGGCAACTGGGACACAGTACCTGCTAACGGCGAAGCAAAACTGCCACACTGGGAACTCGCTAAGAAGTACAACCTCATCGACTTCGACCTCGGAGTGAAAATCACCGGAGCCGGTTTCCCTGTATATACCGGAAAGGGCGCACAACTGCAGCGCGCTCTTATAAATTTCTTCCTTGCAGAAGCTAACAAAGCCGGATACACAGAAATCATGCCGCCAACTGTGGTGAACGCAGCCAGCGGATACGGCACAGGACAGCTGCCTGACAAAGAAGGACAGATGTACCACTGCGAGGTGGACGACCTATACCTCATCCCTACAGCCGAAGTTCCTGTAACAAACATTTACCGCGACGTTATCCTCGACGAAAAGCAGTTGCCAATCAAGAACTGCGCCTACACTCAGTGTTTCCGTCGCGAAGCAGGAAGCTACGGTAAGGACGT
>DEJD01000047.1:1088-1477 GCA_002353215.1 Prevotellaceae bacterium UBA2757 | reverse complement strand
CGTCTGCACGAGTTCTCAAAGATTGAAATCGTTCGCATCGACACTCCAGAACACTCTAAGCAGAGTCATCAGGAAATGCTCGACCACGTAGAGGGATTGCTGAAGAAGTTGGAACTCCCCTACCGCATCCTGCGTCTGTGTGGCGGCGACCAGAGTTTCACATCTGCCATCTGCTACGACTTCGAAGTATATAGCGAAGCACAAGGCCGCTGGCTCGAAGTTTCCTCTGTAAGCAATTTCGACACATATCAGGCTAACCGTCTGAAGTGCCGCTACCGCAATGCAGACAAGAAAGTGCAGCTCTGCCACACCCTCAATGGTTCGGCTCTTGCACTGCCACGTATCGTTGCATCTATCCTGGAAAACTTCCAGACAGAGAAAGGCATCCG
>DEJD01000047.1:0-1040 GCA_002353215.1 Prevotellaceae bacterium UBA2757 | reverse complement strand
ATTTTAAGGATTATGAACAAGATCGTTTCTAAGGAACAATTCAGTGAGAAAGTATTCAAGTTTGTAGTTGAAGCTCCACTCATTGCTAAATCACGTAAAGCCGGACACTTCGTTATCGTTCGTGTTGGCGAACAAGGCGAACGTATGCCTCTTACAATCGCAGACTCAGATGTAGAAGCCGGCACTATCACTCTGGTGGTTCAGAAGGTAGGTTATTCTTCTACAAAACTCTGCAACCTGAATGCAGGTGACTATATCACAGACGTAGTAGGTCCTCTGGGTCAGGCTACTCATATCGAGAACTTCGGAACAGTAGTTTGCGCCGGCGGTGGTGTCGGTGTAGCTCCTATGCTCCCTATCATCAAGGCTCTGAAGCAGGCTGGAAACAAAGTAGTTTCAGTTCTCGCTGGTCGTACCAAGGAACTCATCATACTCGAAGATCAGGTTCGCGAATATAGCGATGAAGTAATCATTATGACCGACGATGGCAGCTATGGCCAGCAGGGCGTAGTAACTGTAGGTATCGAACAGGTTCTGCAGCGCGAAACCGTAAACAAGGTATTCGCTATTGGTCCTGCAATCATGATGAAGTTCTGCTGTCTGCTCACTAAGAAATACAATGTTTCTACCGACGTCAGCCTTAACACCATCATGGTCGATGGTACTGGTATGTGTGGTGCTTGTCGTATCACTGTTGGTGGCAAGACTAAGTTCGTCTGCGTAGATGGTCCTGAATTCGACGGACACGAAGTAGATTTCGATGAGATGTTCAAGCGTATGGGTGCTTTCAAGCCAATCGAAATCGAAGAGATGAAGAAACTCGAAGAGCACGTTGCTTCTGTTGCTCCACAGGCAAAGAAAGAAAAGACAGTAGATGCTACAGGCATGACTACTGATACTCCACTCGCTGAACTGACAGACCGCAATGCTCAGTGGCGTAAGGATCTGGCAGCAAGCATGAAACCAAAGGACAGAGGCGAGATTGAACGTTGCGTAATGGGCGAACTCGACCCTGTGTATCGTGCTACTACACGTACAGA
>DEJD01000019.1 GCA_002353215.1 Prevotellaceae bacterium UBA2757 | reverse complement strand
AAAGCCGAGCGCGTAGTCCCCGAAGTCCTTGAAGTCCGTAGAGCAATTAGAAAGAAATTAGTATAATTCGTTTAATTCTTTTAGTCGGCTATCGCCTTTGTAAAAGCGGCAAAGCCGAGCGCGTAGTCCCCGAGGTCCCCGAAGTCCGTAGAGCAAATGGAAAGAAATTAGTATAATTCGTTTAATTCGTAGTCCTCATAGCCCATGAAGTCCGTAGAGCCATCAGAGTCATCAGCGTAATCTGTGGTATAGGAAAGAAATTAGTATAATTCGTTTAATTCGTAGTCCCCGAAGTCCTTGAAGTCCGTAGAGCCCCCGTTTAATTCGTAGTTTGTCTTTTTGTCCAGCGTAACAGTTAAAAGTTTTTACATGTAAACGTTTGCGGCGACAAAACAAATGTTAAAAATGAGGGTTTCCGATATTTTTGTCTCCGATTTCTTTCATATTATAATTAAACTTTGTAAATTTGCATCCGATTTGTATGAATTCCATAATGAGGACTTGATAATTCCTCGATTAGGATAAACTACAACCAGATGACTATAAGGGCAGCGGACATATCGAAAGTGATAACTGCTATATAAATAACTTAACTGATAAGAATAACTCACACGGCATCCCTGCTCTATATAATAATATAAGGTACGCGCGAGCATCCAACCCTGTGTCTCACCTCCGTGCCGCAGACCTCTTACGTTACTACAAGGCTCTCGCCGAAGTTGCTACGCTCTTACGAATAATTACAATACTAACAAAATAACTTAAAATGAAAAGAAAACTTTTACTGTTTTTCGCAATGCTCTGCGTCTCGATAGGGGCGTGGGCAACACCGACTGTTTCTACATCCACATGGATGCAGAACAACAGCGCGTATGAGACTCAGACGGTTGCTTCCATCTGGATTGAGAATCCTGGAGAGCTGGCTGCTGCTCTTTCTCAGGTAGGTGTGGATTTCCAGTATCTGCACCTCAGTGCCTTCATTTCGAGCAACACCACACTGGAACTCAGCGCCGAAGACATTGCCGCGCTGAATGCTCTGGACGTGAAGACCATAGAGATGAACCATGTCTATGCGCCTTATTTCGAGTTTGACAACCCCAATGCGGAGTATATCATCTTGCCTTACAACTGGACGAAGGCACAGGTGAAGGCAGTAGGTGAAACTCACAAGACTCATCCTAATTTCAAGGCTTGTTTGAGTACAAGTGGCACTGAGGGTAGTGGTGATGCAACGCTTATTGCCTATCTTAACGAGGCCGGCACTATGCGCGATGCCATTCTGCATTCTTACTTTGATACAAGAGATTACAAGACTCTTGGAGATGGCAATGGCGACTGTTCACGTGTACATACACTCATTGCTATGGGAAATATTTGTGCTAAGGATATCTCTCGTGCTGGTGTGTATGATGCGAATGGTCATTATGTTATCAATGGTGAGGCAGACGAAAATAGTACTGCTTGGAATACGAACACTGCCGGTGGTAAACTTTATGATGACGCAGGTGCAACCGATGGTGCAATCGTTGGTAACTATGCATTAGAGGTGATTGATTTGAGCGAAGCATACGTTCCAGAAGAATATTGTACAGATATCGTTGTTGGCTATAATGGCATACCTGCCACCAAAATTCGTGAAGTGTGGATGCCTACGGATCCACGCTTCAAGACAATTCCTGCCGACTACTTGAACATTAATAGTAATTATATAAAGCAGATTTGTATTCCTGGCAACATTGAATACATCAAGACACGAGCATTTGCTGGCTCGGGTACGGACATCAATTATATCTGGACTACGGGTCCCGATGCCAACACCAAGTATGATAACGGTGCTTATTTCGTTACTTCAGGTTCGGATGAACCAGTGCTGAAGTATAAAGATAATCCGGATCCTACCGATCCTGAGAACCACGACTGGGAAGAAGGTGATGACAACAACTTCACTTATGGAACCATCACCCTGCCGGCTAACCTTAAACTCATTGAGCGCCATGCATTCGCTTCAAGCATTCACGTAAGAGATTTGTATGTGCTCAACGAGACGGCACCTGAGTGTCATGTTGACGCATTCAACAGTGTGATGTATCATGCTGACAATACGCTTCAGGCCAGTTCTATTAAAAAGGAAGACGGTGTAAAGATTATTACCCGTGATGCATATTCTTTGTCTGGTTATAAGATGATGACAATGCTGCACTACCCTCGTACCACAGCCACACCTAACACTCAGCGTTATACCGACCCATCGCGCGAATACAACATTTCTACTGGTGAGCGTGATGGAAATGGCAATATGCTATATTTCCCTACACATACAGAATTTGCTACAGCCCACGACCAAGGCACATACGGCTATTTGTGGAACGGCTGGAACATTGAAAGAACGTGGTACAACAACGAGATTACTCTGGGCACTGCAGGTGGATATTATGGTTCTATTTCTGCTTCGTCAGGTCATGATACAGGTAATGGTCAGCAACGTGCTAATCAGTTCTATATTAATAATAACAATACAGAAATTGACAAGACTAAATGCTCGTTCTATGACGTGACTTTAGGTGACGACAACCAGCCTGGCGGATACACCAAGCCCGCTGGTCTGCAGGACTATTGGACACTGGAACGTGGAGGAAACCAACTCTATCCTCAGATGGAAACAACTTCTACAACTGAAATTATCGGACAGAGACAGGCTGTAGATGAAAACGGTAACCCACGTTTCGAGCCAGGTGATTGCGAATATGTAAAAGACTACCGTTATGTGAAGGACGACGAAGGCGGTTTTGTTCAGGTGGCAACAGTTACTGGTTATGAGGGTACTCAATCTTCTGTTGACGGCGTTAGCACTTATTATTCAGACAATCAAGGCAGTAATACCGCAACTCCGAAGGTTCAGGATGGATACTACGTTGAAGATGGAACAAAGCCAGTGTTTAGCGACCAGGCATCTAATTTAGCAGACCGCAGTTACGAGGGACAGTATTATTCTTCTAAGGATGTAAGTAGTGCTGTAACTCCCGTTTTGAGCCAGTCTTATTATTATGCTACTGGTAATCAGGTTCCAGAGACTAATACGACAAACAAACCAATTAGTGGTGTGGATACGTATTATACAGATGAAGGACTTACAGCTTCGTCAACACCTCAGTTCAACAATTGGAACACCTATTATTACACAACAGGTAATACCGTGCAGATTCCTACTTATACTCAAACGAGTGCACCTGTGTCAGGTGTGACGGAGTATTATGATTATAATCATAATGTAGTGACACCAGGATTGCCAACATGGGGTAGTTTCTATGTCAAGAATGGGGATGATTACGATAGAGTTTATAACTATACTCCAGGTGTAGATTATTATGTATCTTACGATGGCGGAAATAGCTACCAGACATGGAATCCTCAGTTCGATGCCAACTATTATTATATCAGTGCTTATACTTCTGGATTAGAGTATATCCAGACCACAGAATTTAAAAGTGGATATTATACGTATTATAAACTGAATAATGGTAATTATGAAGAGTATACAGGTGATCTCTTCACTGCGAATTTCTATTATGCAACAGGTGCAATGAAGGATGAATACCTCTCAACTACTGAATGGGATAGGACAAGAACTTATTATACGAATAATAATGGAACCTACACAGAGGTAACGGGTGATATGTATTTTACCCAGCAATTGTATAAGGTTGTCGGTGAGGAACCTAACTATAGCTCTGCTAATGGTCAGGATTACAATGCCTCTACCACTTATTACACCAGCAATACAGGTGCAGAAGTAGTCAATCCCGTGAACTTCGACAACACCTATTATATTCCTACTTATGATTATTCGTATGAGGCATACACTGGTCAGGAAGGTGATCGTTACAAGCAGGAAGAATACTATCGCGAAGGAACTTCAGAAGAGTTGGCCGATGCAAATGTTGAAAAGTTTTGTCCGGTTATGGAGAATGTCTATCGTGAAGTTAAGGGAAAACAGAACGACTACCGCGGCTGGCACCAGTTCGTGCTGACAGCAACTGCCCACAACTCGAAGATTCCGTTTGAGCCACTGCGTTCATTCATCACTGACAACGACTGGTGGACAATCTGCGAGCCATACGACCTGCGCTACTCTGACTTGATAAAGTTCTTTGGTTATGACCGTGCAGGATTTGACAAGAAGATTCCTTATCTGAGCAAGTTGATGTATGTTGTTCGTGACGTGGAGAACCAAAAGATCACCCTCATGTTCTCTAAGAACCTTATGGAGTATAAAGAGGTGATGGCAGATGGTGAAGGCATTGTACATGGAACTATCGACGACCAGACTAAGTGGAAAGATGCAGAACTTGAAGCAGATCCTATCATCCTGCACAAGGGTGTTCCTTATCTGATAAGACCAAATATGGTTGCTGGGGATAATGGTCGATTCACTCGCCAGTTCGATATTTATAAGAATCAGAATGAAGACCTCTACAATCGTCTGAAAGAATCTCAGGAAATCTCTGCGGGTAAGCAGTTCGATATGATTTACAAAGGTGAATACACCGTTCCTGCTTATGTCGTAGGATATGATGCAGCAGATGCAGTCGCAGAGGCCACTGTTGACAGCAAGACCATTACTAATAAGGATGGTTCGTCGTTTACCTACACTCCAGGAAAGATTAAGTATAATGGAAAGGATGTGAACTATAAAGTGTCTGACGACTTCGAGTATTCGTTCGTTGGTACATTCTACAAGTCCGCATTACCACAGTATAGTTACTTCCTTGGTTGGGACAGCGAACATAACTGTGCATCATTCTGGTACAGCCGAATACTTGATAAGGATGGTTGGAACTGGAATAACGAGACTGCTATTATTCTCCCGAACTTCGATACAAGTCTTGAGATTCATCAGGCTACCAGTTTTGATGACCCTGCTCGTTGGCAGTTTAATCCAGGAAATAAGGAAGACAACGTTCAGGATTATGTGAAGTGCGACGATTTCCCATCGGGTTCTGCTGGTGGTGCTAAGGCATTTACCATGGACTTCGGTGCTACAAACTACAACGACAGCGAGGCTACAGGCATCGAGGAGATTGTTCCTGCAACAACCGAGAGCGAGACAATCAGCGTTTACAACGTGAACGGTGTCTTCATGGGCAACTCTGTTGAGGGTCTGGCTAAGGGCATCTATATCGTGAACGGTAAGAAGTATGTTGTTAAATAAAGGAAAGGAGGAAGTATAATGAAAAGAGTATATAAGAAGCCAGAGGTGATAGACGTCACAATATGTGGCGAGATAGTGATGTTGCGTGCAAGTGAATCTACACGTAACCTTGGTGGCGGTGTAACAGAAAAAGTAGATCGTGAAAAGGTTCTTCCACCAAAAATATATGAGTATGACGGTCAGGTTGACCCGTTTGCTGGTCACGGACAGGGTACTGGCGGTAGTGGTACCCGCTCTAAAGACTGGGACGATGAAGTAGTAGTTGACGAAGATTTCTAATCATCGATACTGGTAAATAAAATAATCCCTCGGCATGCAAGTGCTGGGGGATTATTTTATTTCTTGCCCTCCCACTTGCGCCTTACGGCTGAGTGATTAGACCCTAATCACTCCCTCACTTGTGCCTCCTGACCACCTCACTTATATACATCTGACCACCTCAGGAATGTCTCCTGACAAAGACTCCAAGTGTTATATGGCTCAACTTTCGCATGTAGAAGGAGTATAGGAGTTTAGGAGTTTTCGCGGCTTTAGCGGCTGGAGTGCAGACATCAGTTTTATGCGTTAAAATGTATCGATGGCGTACGACCTGCAAAGTGTCGTCTATACTCCTAAACTACTGAACTCCTGCACTCCTTTAGAATGCGAAGCGTGCGAAAGTTAAATTATATGGTTTATTGCAAACTAAAAGTCAGCCACATGTAGGGGCGTTCCTCCGTGTGCGCCCGAACCGCNNACCGCCATCAAGCGGTATGTGTCATCGTGTTATTATTATAAATGACAACAATGTAGTGGATGCAGGCGGGCGCACACGGAGGTGCGCCCCTACAGTTTGAAATGACTGCATGCAGCAATATCATGTCCTTTATGTCTTTCTGTCCAATAATATGTCTTTCTGTCATGGCTTATTGCAAACTAAAAGTCAGCCACATGTAGGGGCGTACCTCCGTGTGCGCCCGAACCGCCNNACCGCCATCAAGCGGTATGTGTCGTCGTGTTATTATTATAAATGACAACAATGCTGTGGATGCAGGCGGGCGCACACGGAGGTGCGCCCCTACAGTTTGAAATGGCGTCATGAAGAAATATCGTGTCCTTTATGTCTTTCTGTCCAATAATATGTCTTTTTGTCCAATAATATGTCTTTCTGTCGAAAAACCGTTAGTCTATTGAGTCCGTAGAGACATTTTGCGGTGATTGTTATGCCTATTTACCGCAAATTTGCGGTGAATAAGTTGTTTTTTTACCGCATCCCTTGTTTTGTTTGATTTTTGTTTGTATATTTGCCGCAAATATCTGAATGGTTATGTATATATGGCAACGAGATGACTGGCCGCTGTTTCGGTGGGACACGGACAGGGTGAATGCCCGACTGTTGAGTGTGCGTTATGCACAGGGCATTTTGGCTGGCAGACTGAGTGCATTAGGTTTTGACATTAACAGCGCCGCCATGTTGGATGCTCTTTCTGAGGATATAGTGTCTTCCTCAGAGATTGAGGGTGTGAGTCTTGACAGGGAAGAGGTGCGTTCTTCGGTGGCAAGACATCTGGGTCTTGAGACCGAGGGTCTGCCTTGTGCGAGTCATTATGTTGAGGGAGTCGTTGAGGTGATGATGGATGCCGTTACGAACACTGATGCCGCTTTTACAGCAGAGCGGCTTTTCGGGTGGCACGCCGCACTTTTTCCTACTGGAAGGAGTGGTGCGTGGACTATTGTCGTGGCTGACTGGAGAAAGTCGGAGGAACCCATGCAGGTGGTTTCTGGTCCTATGGGTAAGGAAAAAGTTCATTTTCAGGCTCCTGACTCTTCTGATGTGCCTGGACAGATGGATATCTTCCTTGAATGGGTGAATGGTCAGCAAACTTTAGACCCTGTCGTGAAGGCAGCGATAGCGCACCTGTGGTTTGTCACGATACATCCTTTTGAGGACGGTAATGGACGTATGGCTCGTACGATAACAGACATGCTTATGGCGCGTGCCGATGAACTGCCTCACCGTTTCTATAGTATCTCTGCTGAAATATTGCAAATAAGAAGCCAGTATTATGATGTTCTTGAGATGACTCAAAACGGAAACATGGACATAACAGACTGGATAATGTGGTTTCTGGATACTGTGGAGAGGGCTGTTGAAATGGCTGACGTGAAAGTGATGGCTGCGATAGAGAAGTTGAAATTCTGGGATGAGCATAGGAATGTGGAGATGAACGACAGGCAACGGAAACTGATAAACCGCCTCTTGGACGGATTTGTCGGCAAACTGACATCGGGGAAATGGGCGAAAATAGCGAAGTGCTCTACGGACACCGCATTGCGTGATATTAACGACCTTATAAAAAAAGGTGTGCTGAAGAAGACTGATGCCGGAGGACGAAGTGCGAGTTATGAACTGAACTAAAGTACTTAAGTGCTCGGCGACTGCGCAGCGATATCGTGCCTCTTTTGTCTTTCTGTCTAAAGTATGTCTTTCTGTCTTATACGTCTCATTTTTCTAAATTGCTCCATGATCGTTTAGAGTTTATGGGATTTTGCGGTGTTAATTTTCCTCGATATACTCGTGCAGACGCTTGTAGAACTTATGCTTGGTGAGCGTTTCGACGTCGCCGATGATGATGAGTTTCATGCGGGGACGGGTGATGGCAACGTTCATGCGGCGCAGGTCGCG
>DEJD01000006.1:10773-12952 GCA_002353215.1 Prevotellaceae bacterium UBA2757 | reverse complement strand
ACTATAGAGGATACAGGTATAGCCCTTGGCGAATGTATTGCTAAAGCAATTGGCGACAAACGCGGAATTGAACGTTACGGCTATACTTTGCCTATGGACGATTGCCTATGTTCTGTTTGTCTCGACTTTGGCGGTCGTGCCTGGCTTGTATGGGATGCCGACTTCAACCGTGAACGTATTGGCGATATGCCTACAGAGATGTTCTTGCATTTCTTCAAGTCTTTCAGTGATGCAGCCCGTATCAACTTGAATATTAAGGCTGAGGGCGAAAATGAGCACCACAAAATTGAAGGTATCTTCAAGGCTTTGGCACGAAGCATAAAGATGGCTGTAAAGCGCGATATATACAAATATCAACTTCCGTCAAGCAAGGGCGTGTTATGAAGAAAATAGATGTAAGCATATCGTACGACAAGGCTGAAGAACAAGAACTGACACCTGAGGAGAGGTCGTTGCTCGATGCTGCCCGGAAAGCTACCTATCGCAGTTATTCACCTTACTCCGGTTTCAGTGTGGGTGCTGCTGTGTTGCTCGATGACGGCACCATTGTGGAGGGCAGTAATCAGGAAAACAGTTCATATCCTCAGGGTATGTGTGCTGAGCGTACTGCGTTGTTTTATACCGGTTCCCGCTACCCGGATAAGAAAATTCTGGTTCTTTGCATTGCTGCCCGCGGCACGGACGGTTCGTTTACAACTCTTCCGGTCACTCCCTGTGGCGGTTGCCGTCAGGCACTCTTGGAGTCAGAATGTCGTCAAAAGTCACCAATTAAGGTGCTGCTCTATGGCATAGATGAAATATACGTCATATCCTCAGCCCAGCAGTTGTTGCCGCTTGCCTTTCAACTATAATACATTTTATATTATTAAATAAATGCGTTTCCTACTTATTGTCATATTCACAATCTGTTCTCTTGCTATGACTGCGCAAAAGCGCAACACAGCATATGAGAATTATATTGAAAAATATAAAGACATCGCCATTGAACAGATGGAGGAACACCATATTCCGGCCAGTATCACTTTGGCTCAGGGTCTGCTTGAGAGTGGGGCAGGACAGAGTGAACTGGCTCGTAGGTCGAACAATCATTTTGGTATTAAGTGTCATGATGAATGGAAGGGTAAACGTACATATCACGATGATGATCGTCGTAACGACTGTTTCCGTGTCTATTCATCTGTGCGCGACAGCTATGAAGACCATTCTAGGTTCCTGCTCCGTCCACGCTATGCACGCCTTTTCAAACTCGACCAGCGCGACTACAAGGGATGGGCTCATGGATTGAAGGCATGCGGTTATGCTACCTTGCCTACATATGCCAATCGCCTGATCGGTATTATCGAACTTTACGAACTCGATCGTTTCGACAAGAAGGGTGGGGGTAAAAGGAGCAGTAAATCGTATGTGGCAATCGGGGCTCAACACCCGCTCGCCCTCATAAATAATCTCGATTGTATCATAGCTCGTGAGGGTGATACATGGGAGAGTCTTTCTAAGGAACTGAAGGAGCGAGGTATCAGACTTTCTGCACGGAAACTGCGCAAATATAACGAAGCGCCTTCAAAATATTTCTTCCCGGCACCAGGTACTCCGATATTCCTTCAGAAAAAACTTAAACATGCTGACAAAGACAAGTACCCGAAGGATTACTGGCATCATATACAGCCTGGCGAATCGATGTACTCCATTGCTCAGATGTACGGAGTGCGTATAAAGTACCTCTACAAAATGAATTTCAGAAAGGATGATTACATACCCGAACCAGGCGATTTGCTCCGCGTTCGCTGATAAAGAAGAAAAAGTCCCACATTCTCTCGATGGAAAATGTGGGACTTTTTAATCGTTTTGTAGGATTTTCTTACTTGTTTGTCATGACGCGTGTTTCAATCTCTTCGGTCATGTTAATCTCGTCTCCTTTCGAGTCTATAAACTTATACTCAAGGAAAGCGAGTGCCTGCGAAGGGATGATGCGAAGTCCGAATCCGTATTTCATCTGCCAACGGCGATAGAGGGAAACAAATCCCTGATTGATGTAGGCAGCTACGTATGGGTGGACAAAAAGTTTGAATTTCTTTACTCCAAGATTATTCACCAAATAGTCAATCTTGCTTTCCAGTGAGTCGGTGAAAAGGATTGACGGTTGAATAGTTCCCTTTCCAAAACATGTAGGGCAGGTCTC
>DEJD01000006.1:5464-10652 GCA_002353215.1 Prevotellaceae bacterium UBA2757 | reverse complement strand
GTGTCCATATCGATGAAATCGACTACGATAATACCGCCCATATCCCTCAGACGCAGTTGTCGGGCCAGTTCTGCTGCTGCTCCCATGTTTACTTCAAAGGCGTTGTCTTCCTGGTTTTCGATACCTCGTGAACGGTTGCCGGAATTGACATCAACCACGTGGAGTGCCTCTGTGTGTTCGATGATGAGATAGGCTCCGTGCTTGTAACTGATGGTTCGTCCGAGTCCCGACTTAATCTGCTTCGTTACGTTGAAGTTGTCGAAGATAGGGATGTTGCCTTTGTAGAGTTTCACTATTCCAGCCCTCTCTGGAGCTATAAGCGACACATAGTTTTGTACTTCCTTAAATACTTCTTCATCGTTGATGTGAATACTTTCGTAGGAAGGATTGAAGACATCACGAAGCATCGAAACCGTGCGGCTTGTCTCCTCATGAATCAGAGCCGGTAGCGTATTTGCCTTTTGGAGTTTTGCAATGCTGTCGTTCCAGTAACTGATAAGGATTGACAGCTCGTTATTCAGTTCGGCTGCCCGTTTTCCTTCTGCTACGGTGCGTACGATGACTCCAAAATTGCGTGGCTTGATGCTCTGAATAAGTTGCTTCAGTCGTACCCGTTCTTCTTTCGATTTAATTTTAGTACTTACCGATACCTTGTCGGTAAATGGAATGAGAACGAGGAATCGTCCGGCAAATGAAATTTCTCCTGTCAGACGTGGTCCTTTGGTATTTATGGGCTCTTTAGTGATTTGTACTATCACCTCTTGTCCCAGTTCGAGTACGTCCTGTATGTTTCCCACCTTAGGCAAATCCGGCATAGATTGAGCCTTTGCCATAGGTGCAAGTTTCTTGCGGTCGCTTACTACTTGCTTCACGTATTTCTTCAGTGAGGGAAATTGTGAACTCAGATCTTGGTAGTGCAGAAATGCTTCGCGTTCATGACCAACATCAATAAAACATGCATTCAGTGCCGGCATCACCTTTTTGACTTTGCCAGCATAGATGTTGCCTACGGAGTAGTGTGAATCTTGACTTTCTTTCTGAAACTCCACGAGTTTCTCATCTTCAAGAAGGGCAATGGTTACCTCCTGCGGCTGTGCATCAATGATGAGTTCGCTAGTCATTTTTGCAAATTAAATATTTAAAAGAACGATTTCTTAAAATAAATTACCATGTACAAAGTACCTGACACGGTTAACCTTCAAAGAAGATTCTTTGCGGGTCGTGTTTGTACATTGTACATGGTATTACGCACGTGAGCTTACTTGCTCTTGTGACGATTCTTTCTCAGTCTCTTCTTACGCTTGTGAGTAGAGATCTTGTGTCTTTTCTTTTTCTTACCGTTTGGCATATTCGTTATTGATTAAATGTTAATAATATATGATTTCGTCGTTTTCAGGCTATAAAATCGCGTGCAAAGGTAAAGATAATAATTGAAAAAACGTACCTTTGTGCATAATTTTTTACAAAACAATGAATTTTAGACTATATATTTTTGTTTGTTTGTTTTCTCTGTGTGCTATATCTGCTGCTGAAGTGCCGGATAGTTTGCGCATATCACCATATTTATTTAAGGTAGTAGGTCCGAGAGTATATAGAAACGAAGCCACGAAACGAGCGTTTCAGTTGGACTGGACTCCGCAGACGGAACAGAAGCAGGAAGTGCCTGTAGAAACAGACGGTATGAAGCAGCGTGAGAGGCTCGATTCACTGATGGACATGGCTCTCTTTAAGACATACATGGAACATCCTACCGATTTTCTTTACCATGATAGGATGGTAGAGGGACAGAGACTGGTTGCTAACGATGCTGCTGCGGACAAAACTGCTACAAAAGCCAGCGATGCTGCAGTTGCAAGTCTGTTGCTTCTGAATAAAGAACAGAAGAATGTGGCTGATTTGGTAGGGCCTCTTGACATAGGTCTTGAGATAGAACGTCCTAACTTCTGGACTACAAAATGCGAATTCTCCCTGCAGTTCTCTCAGAATTATTTCTCTGAGATGTGGTATAAGGGAGCAAATAACAATATGACATTTCTGAGTTCTCTATTGGCTGAGGCAAACTATAATGACCAGAAACGCATTCAATGGGACAACAGACTTGAAATGCGTCTGGGATTCATCAATTCGAAGAGCGATACCGTACATAAGTATATTCCGAGTGATAACAAATTGTACTTGATGAGTAAGTTCGGTCTGAAGGCATACCGCGATTTCTACTACACTTTTTCTACTGAGGCTCAGACCCAGCTGATGAACGGTTACAAGGTGAATGATAAAGTACGCTATTCTGCCTTCTTCGCTCCTTTGGATCTCTATCTGTCATTAGGTATGGACTATAAACCCAAACTGAAGAATAATAATGTGTTGTCGGTGGCTGTGCTCCCATTGTCATACAAATTGCGATATGTGGGTGGAGGAGACGATGTGATTATCAAAGAATATAAATTGCGTGACGGTTTGCGCCACCAACACGACTTCGGTTCTAAGCTGGAGGCAAACTGTAATATCAACATAGTGAAGAATCTTGTGTGGAGAAGCCGTCTCTACTATTATACTACATATAATTATGTAGAAGCAGAATGGGAAAACGCACTTACATATTCTTTCAACCGCTACCTGCAGACAGAAATATTCACATTGTGGAGATTTGACGATAACCGTGACAAGAAATACTGGGACGAAAAACTCGGTTTCTTTCAGTTCCGCGAATATTTCACATTGGGATTGGCATATAAGTTCTGAGTTTATTTTGTCAAGAAAATCAGTCTTAAATGCTAACACTTTGTAAATAATTTTGCCGTTTTGTGTTGCAAAATAATTTTTAATGCCTAACTTTGCGCAAAATTTGTAAAAAGAAGCAAAAAGTAATATGAGTAAATTGGTAAAAGTTGAGGGCTACAAACAACTACTTACCCCAACTCAGACTGAGCAAGGAATAAAGCTGATAAAGGAATTCTTTCAGGTGAACCTGAGTACGGCACTTAGGTTGCGCAGAGTTACCGCTCCATTATTCGTGTTGCGCGGTTTAGGCATTAACGACGACTTGAATGGAGTGGAGCGTCCTGTGACATTTCCTATCAAAGATATGGGCGAACAGACAGCTGAAGTAGTTCATTCGCTGGCAAAGTGGAAGCGCTTGATGCTTGGTGAATACGGCATCGAACCAGGATACGGACTCTATACGGATATGAATGCCATACGAGGCGACGAAGAACTGGATAATATCCATTCGCTCTATGTAGATCAGTGGGACTGGGAACGCACTATAACAGCTGAAGATCGCAACCTCGACTTCCTTAAGAAGATTGTTCGCGACATTTATTCTGCTATTCTGCGAACGGAATATCTGGTACACGAGACCTATCCGAATATAAAATCATTCCTGCCAGAAGAAATTCATTTTATTCATAGTGAGGAATTGCGTCAGATGTATCCTGACAAGACACCAAAGGAGCGCGAAGATGCTATCTGTAAGAAGTATGGAGCTGTATTCATCATGGGTATTGGCGGAAAACTCGGCGATGGCGAGGTTCACGATGGCAGAGCTCCAGACTATGACGATTGGAGTACTCCAAACTCTGACGGATTTAAAGGACTTAACGGTGATATCCTTATCTGGTATCCTATTCTGAACCGTGCACTCGAACTTTCTTCTATGGGTGTGAGAGTTGATAAAGAGGCTCTGTTGCGTCAGTTGGAACTGACAGGGAAAGAAGATCGTAAGAATCTATACTTCCACAAGAAACTGCTCAACGATGAAATGCCGCTTAGTATTGGCGGTGGAATAGGTCAGAGCCGTTTGTGTATGGTATTGCTCCAGAAGGCTCATGTAGGCGAAATTCAGGCAAGCATATGGCCGGAGGATATGAGGAAGGAATGTGCTGCTGCAGGTATGCCACTCATTTAATTAAATAAGTATGTACTACGTATCAAAACGCATGGAAATTTCAGCTTGCCACCAGCTGAAACTGAGTTATGAAAGCAAATGCTGCAACATGCATGGGCACAATTGGATTGTAACCATTTATTGCAAAGCTAAGGAACTCAATTCAGATGGAATGGTTTGCGACTTTACTCATATAAAACAGTCAATTCATGGTTATCTGGATCACGGAAATCTGAACGAACTGCTTCCGTTCAATCCGACTGCTGAGAACATAGCAAAATGGATTACAGAACAGATACCGCAGTGTTATAAGGCGAGTGTTCAGGAATCGGAAGACAATATAGCCGTATATGTTAATGATGAAAAATCTGACGGCTGTGAGGCGCTTTAGATATGTATAAGATAAACGAGATATTCTATTCTATACAAGGGGAAGGCCACAACGCAGGGTGCGCTGCGGTCTTCGTTCGTTTTTCAGGTTGCAATCTTCATTGCCCCTTCTGCGATACAAAACATCAGGAGGGAACTATGATGACTGCAGCTGATATATGCAGTGAGATATCGAAATATCCGGCTCCGATGGTTGTACTTACCGGCGGAGAACCTTCGCTGTTTGCAGATACTCCTCTTTGCGATGCAATCCATGCTATAGGCAGGATAATAGCCATGGAGACAAACGGCTCCAGACCTGTTTCTCTTCCAATTGACCATATCACATGCAGTCCTAAGTTTGAGTACAACGATGCTGAAACAGCTAAACTCAGGCTCTCCCATATCGACGAACTCAAAGTAGTCTTTACCGGCAAGAATGATATGTCGCTCTATGATGACATCGAAGCCGATTATTATTATCTCCAGCCTTGTGACACAGGTAATCCCGAGGATACAAAAAAAATAGTCAAGCAAACACTTGACTATATTCTTCAGCATCCTAAATGGAAGTTGTCTTTGCAACTCCATAAGATACTTAACGTTAGGTGATTCCTACTGAAACAGTAGGAAACGCACTATGAGTGTGAGTATCATAGCATAAAATCCTGCCAGCAGGTCGTCTGCCATACATCCCCAGCCGCCATGCACATTATTATCTACCCATCGGCATCCTAAGGGCTTTTTTATGTCGATGATGCGAAAGAATAGGAATCCCAATGTGGCAAGAACTGTCACTTGCCAAAAAGGTCCGTCAAAGTAGCACACTCCCAGGCATGCCATCCAAGTGCCTAACGGTTCATCGATTACTACAGCTCGAGGATCTTCTCCCCAGTAGCGTTCCATCACGTTTGTAGTCCAAATGCCTATGAG
>DEJD01000006.1:0-5406 GCA_002353215.1 Prevotellaceae bacterium UBA2757 | reverse complement strand
GAGAAGTCCGAGAAATCCGGCATATGTGCCAGGAGCTCCTGGTAACAGTCCTGTGCCCAGGCAAGTTGAAATCACTACGTGAAGCCAGGGCGCCTCACCAAGTGTCTTTGTGTTATTATTACTCATGTCGTATAGCTTCAATTGGATCCATGCGTGCAGCCTTCTGTGCCGGGATATATCCGAAGAGAACGCCAATAAATACACAGACCAGGAATGATACATAAATAGACCATGCAGGTATGCTTGAAGGCATACCAAATGCAGGGATAAGAATTTCACTCACACTGAATCCTACGAGAATACCAATCAGTCCGCCAGTTACTGATATAAGTACAGATTCTATAAGGAATTGCAGTGAGATGACTGCCCCCGTTGCTCCGACAGCCATACGGAGTCCAATTTCCTTAGTACGCTCAGTGACGCTTACCAGCATAATGTTCATAATGCCTATACCAGCAACGAGGAGTGAGAATGCTGCTGCTACTACAAGAATCAGAGTGACAGTGTCCATTGTGCTTGACATCGTTTCCATCATCTCTGCCTGCGAACGAATGGTAAAATCGTCTGGTGTGTCACCTTTCAATTTGTGGTTTTCGCGAAGTATCTGTGTCAGTTCCTCAATGGCTGCATCCGACAAGTCTTCCGTTATGGCAGAGCAAACTATACTTGAAAAATATGTCTGTGCGGCAATACGTTTCATTACTGTGGTGTATGGGGCAATCACTACGTTGTCCTGGTCCATGCCCCAACTGTTATACCCTTTTGCCTTGAGCACACCGACAATGCGCATTGGGATAGACTTGAATCGTATAGTCTTGCCTATAGGGTCGGCTCCTTCTCCGAATAGTTCCGTCACTATTGTTTTTCCTACAACGACTACCTTAGCTGCTTTTTTTACGTCTTCTTCGGTAAAGCAGTCGCCTTGTTCTACAACCCATTGTTTTATGTCGAGATATTCAGGACTTTCGCCATAGATAGTGGAGTTGGTATTGTTGTTTCCATAGATGACCTGTCCTGCTGAAGTAACCTCGGGCGATACGTTAGTTACGTATTTTTTCTCCATAACTATGCGTTGGTAGTCTGCCATTTTCAGTGTTTGCATAGCTGAGGGATCCTGACGCACACCTCCTCGCATGTCGGCACCGGGACGAATGGTGAGCAGGTTGGTTCCCATTGTTGACAGTTCCTTTCGTATGCTTTCTTTCGACCCTTGTCCGATAGACATCATGATGATGACTGCGGCCACACCGATAATGATACCCAGCATGCTGAGGAACGAACGCATCTTATTGCTGGCAATAGCCGTAATGCTTACTTTAAAGAGGTTTAATATGTTCATTATTCTGAGATGTCGTTATTTCGAATTGTCAGTCGTCTTGAGGTTTTGGTAGTGCAGCCAAGGCTTCAGCAGCCGACTTGATATTCGTATTGATTGTGTCTTCGCGGATTTTTCCATCGCGCAGATTTATGTTTCTGCTTGCATACTCTGCTATCTCGGGGTTGTGTGTCACGAAGATAATGGTATGTCCCTGCTTGTACAGTTCTTGGAAGAGAACAAGCATCTCGAATGATGTTCGTGTGTCAAGGTTACCTGTTGCTTCGTCAGCAAGCAGTACGGCAGGATTATTTACCAGGGCACGTGCTATGGCTACTCGTTGCATCTGACCTCCCGACATCTGGTTAGACTTATGTTCCAGGCGGTCGCCCAATCCCACAGCCTGCAAAGCCTTCACTGCTGCATCCCGTCGTTGTTTTGCGTTATATTTATTGTTGTACATCAGGGGCAGTTCTACGTTTTCTACTGCAGTCGTCTTAGCCAGCAGGTTGTAGTTTTGGAACACAAATCCTATCTTGCGGTTTCGCAGGTGTGCCCGTTGATTCTTCGACATACTTCTCACAGGTATGCCGTCGAGGAAATATTCACCGTCTGTAGGTGTGTCGAGACATCCGAGCTGGTTCAGCAGAGTTGACTTCCCAGAACCCGAAGTACCTTGTATGGTGACGAATTCCCCTTCGTATATCTTGAAACTGACTCCGCGCAAAGCCTTTACGGTTTCACTTCCTACTTGGAAGTAGCGCTTCACATTTTGCAGTTCGATGACGACTTTCCGTTTGTCTTCTGCCATACGTCAGTGCTTATTTTTTCTTGTTGTTATCTTTGTTTCTTTTGGGATGAGGCATGAAAGGGTTGCTTGCCTTTTCTTCTTCCTCTGCTTCACCTTCAATATTGAAGTCGGTCAGCACATTAGTTCCTTCAGCTACTCCGCTAAGTATCTCTGTCAGAGTTCCGTTTGAGGCACCTGTTTCTACAGCATGAGCCTTGAATACATCTCCTTCCTTTGTCCATACCTTATTGGCAGACTCTACATCTTCAATTTTCTCATCCTCAGTCATTATGGCTTCGTTCGGAGCAAAACGTAAAGCCTTTGTAGGCACACTGAGCACTCCTTTCTTCTCCATTGTGAAGATAGTAACATTAGCAGTGAGTCCAGGTTTCAGTTTCAGGTCGTTGTTAGGTGCTGAAATAACCACCTCGTACGTCACCACATTACTTGATGTAGTAGCCTGCTGGCGTACTTGAGTTACTTCTCCTTCGAAGGTGTCGTCAGGGAAGGCATCTACTGTAAACGATACTCTCTGTCCTTCTTTCACACCACCTATGTCTGCTTCGTCAATGTCAGCAATAACACGCATGTTAGTAAGGTCCTGGGCAATGATAAAGAGGGTAGGTGTAGTCATACTTGAAGCCACGGTCTGTCCTTCTTCTACTTTTTTAGCCAAAACCACACCGTCGATTGGTGCTGTGATGGTAGCATACCCTAGATTGGTCTGTGCTTCATGAACGGCCTGCTGCTGCACTCTTACGGTTTGGGTAGCCTTGTCGTAAGTCAGTTTTGCGTTTTCGTAGTCGTGGGTACTTACCAGTCCCTTTTCGTATAGAGTCTGGTATCGCTTGAAGTTCGCCGTCTGAAATGACAAATCCGACTGTGCATTCGACAGGTTGCTCTGAGCACTTGCCAATTTGCTCAGCAGGTTTGTTTTGTCCAATTCGGCAATTATCTGTCCGCGTTTCACCTCGCTGTTGTAATCTACATAGATTTTATCTATGATACCACTCACCTGCGTACCTACTTCTACCTCAGTTACTGGTTCAATCGTACCTGTGGCAGTGATGCTTGTAGATATATCCTGTCTCTGTGCAGGTGCAGAATTGTAGGTTATTTTTTGTTCAGACGAACAACCTGTTATTATTGCTGCTGCTAAGAGAATTGCAGCAAAGATCGATTTTGTATTCATATGTATGTTTTATAATTCCATTTTCTCTCCTGCATAGAATTTCAGCAGAGCTTTATTATATAATGTGGTGTATTTAGATTGCAGCATCTGCTGTTCTGCTTGCAAAAGATTATTCTTTCCCGTTGTCAGTTCGATGATGTTCTTGAGTCCCAAGTTGAACTGTTCGCTGACCAGCCTGTAACTCTCCAACATGCTTTCGCGGTTTTTCTTTGCGTAGATATATTGCTGTTGCGAAGTGGTGGCATCAAGCCAGTACTTCTCCACATTCTTGAAAATAGTTTTCTTCTGTGCTTGCAAAGCCAGTTCGCTGTCCATCTTTGTATATTTAGCTTTGCGAATGGCAGTACGTGTAGTCAGATTGTCGAAGATGGGCACCGACACAGTAAATCCCAAAGAATTGGAAAAGTTGTTTTTTATCTGTTCTCCAAACGTCTTTGTCTGTCCGCTGGCATTGCTTGAACCCACACCGGCAGTCATCGATACAGTAGGCATATATCCAGTACGGGCAGAACGGATAGACAGGTCAGCCGACTCTATAGCTATTTGGCTTGAACGTATCTCAGGACGGTTGTTGAGGGCTTCCTGATATATAACATATTTGTCGGGAATAAGACTCAAAACATACTGTTCTCCTATTTCCGGATTGACTACCTCGAAAGGTTCCTCTCCTTCCAGCTCCAGTAGTTGTTTCAGTTGTAGTTTGTAGTTGGCAAGCTGACTTTGAGCAGTTACCAGAGAATACTTATCCTTATCTACCTGTGCTTCGAGCTGAACCCAATCCACATGTGCCAGACTGCCCACTTCCACCATCTCCTTGGCTCTGTTTGCCTTTGCCTCCGATGCTTCCACGATTTTCTCGTTTACGAGTACAGCCTCAGTCTCATATAGAATCTGTATGTACAACTGCACAATCTGTTCCTGAATGGTGTTAGCCTGTGTTTGTTCACCCAGTTCGTTTTTCTCCTCCGTCAACTTGTTCTTCTTGACAGCCATTCGGTTTTTGTTCCAGTCCCACACAGTCCATTTTGCATTTATGCCATACGAACCGTTATAGGTCAACTTTTTAGTGTTTGTCGTCATCGAACCGTTTGTAATGTTTGTAGTCGAACTGCTGAACGGACGGTAGTTCATGTTCTGGTTTGTGCTGAACGACACAGAAGGAAACAGGGCACTGCGGCTTTGCAGCATGTCTTCATGACTTTGCATAGTCTTTATCTTTGCCTGTTTCAGACTGATATTGTTCTCCAGTGCGTAGTCTATACATTCCTGCAAAGTCCACACCTTGGCATTCATAGTCAGAGTCTGCAACAGTGCCAGAGCACAAGGAATAAGTGTCTTCTTTATCATTATATTGAAAAAAATCTGTATATTATCATCCTTCTTCCCACTATTGGAGGGGTAAGGGAGGCATATCAAAAAAAAGAAAAGCAGTCGGACTATAAGCCGGGTTCTGTAACTGGTCAGGACGGAGTCCGATCAGTTGTTCGTCATTTATCTACGACATGCGTCACCGAATGCCTCAAGCGTTCTACCCTCTACCTTGGGCGGGCTACCCTCAAACGGCAGTTTACATGAACTTGCAGCTCCTAAGATGCACAGCCAATGTGTCACCACACCGCTGGTAGGCTCTTACCCTACCTTCTCACCCTTACCCCACCGAGGCGGGGCGGTTATTTTCTTCTGCATTACTCAACCCTCGCGGACTGCTTCTATATTAGGAAGTAGGATGCCCTGTGCTGCCCGGACTTTCCTCTTTCGGCCTAAATGACCGCCAGCGACGAACCGTCAGACTGCTTTCAGAGCACAAAGGTACGCTAATATTATAAAAAAGAAAAACGTATTTTACATTTTACTTTTTAATTTAAAATTATTTATGCTTATCTTTGCATCCGATTTTAAGCAAATATAAAAGATGTATCGTCTATCTCCACTTATTCTTTTCCTTTTGCTTTATCTTGGCACAAGCACTCTGCTAAGAGACTTCTATAGTGTTCCCATTGCCGTGGCATTCCTCTTATCGGCAATCTATTCCCTTGTTGCCCCTGTAGGCACATATAAGCAGCGTCTTGCTGCTTTTACCAGCGGAGTAGGTGACTCAACCGTCGGACT
>DEJD01000067.1:11020-11166 GCA_002353215.1 Prevotellaceae bacterium UBA2757 | reverse complement strand
ACGCAGCCTTTGTATTTGTACTCTGCTGCATCCATTCCGTACTTTGCCTGCAGTTGCTTGAGCACTTCCCTGCCCTCAAGCACACTCTGAATGACATAGGGGTTGGGGAATGCGCAGTTGACGAGGTCGCGGCGGTTTCCCACAGG
>DEJD01000067.1:10196-10966 GCA_002353215.1 Prevotellaceae bacterium UBA2757 | reverse complement strand
CGCAGGTCTCGTTTCTGCCACTTGCCTACATCGCGCCAAGTACCTACTGTGCGCAGGTTGATACCCGGAATGAGGTGGGTGGTAAGTCCGTCGGCTATGATATAACTGAACGGCAGCTGTCGGGTGTTAGGATGAGTCTGCACCTTTCCCATTACCATTGAGAACACTCCGAAGGTAGCAGGCCAGAGGATATGACAACCACTGGCTGTCTTAGTGCCTCGTGCAAGGGTACCCCAGTGGATTGGTCCCATCTTATATGCGTGGTTCGACTGGTTGGTGTTAGAACCTGCATTGTAGAACGAGAAGGCGCCACCGATGAGGAGGGTTGACTTGTGGTGACTGGCTGAGAAGGGACCACAGAAGGCTGCACACGACTCGCCATTGTCCATATAACTATTTGCAAAGAACACAGAAGCTTCGCTGCTGAATCCCTTGCCTATGTGTACCTGTTCGCCTACGAAACTGTCGAACACCTTAGCACCATCGGTTACAGTAGCTCCAGGAGCTACAACACTCTTTTCCATAATCACGTCGGAACCAATGAAGGTACTTACCTCATCAGTACTCTCGATGGTAGATTCGTAGATGCGGGTTGTGCCGCGGATTTCTGCACTGTCACCGATATAGGTATTCACTATTTCCTTCACTCCCACTACCCTGCAGTTGTTGCCGATAGACGGTTGCCAGTCTTCAGTCTTCACACTATTCTGCGCAAGTGTTCTCACCTCGGGGAAGTTAATCATAAGCCAAGCCATCTGACTAGTCAGTCC
>DEJD01000067.1:9219-10191 GCA_002353215.1 Prevotellaceae bacterium UBA2757 | reverse complement strand
GGGTAGAGCACGATGTTTCCGTCGCCTGCCTCGTTGAGCACGGAGACAGTCTCACCAGCTCCGCAGGTAGTGCTGCCCTGCGATATGATGATGCCACAGTCGGAGATGTAACAGCGGTTTCCTATCTTATAGTCGGAGATATATCCACGTATATTCTCTATGATACACTCGTCACCAACAGTGACATTACGGAGGGTGGCATTACGGAGGCAACTGCGACGCCAGAAACCATCCTCTACTTCCATAGAACCATTGAGAGAACCCAATTCTACATGGCCGTAGAAGGCTACATCGTGTACGGATGAAGTAGTGAAGTCTTCGTCAACCAGAATTTCTGCCCAATCTTCAGCTGAGCAACCTTGTTCTTCGAGGATTGCAATCTCGTTTACAGATAATTCACGCATATTTTAATTGATAATTGATAATTGACAATTGAAAATTGAGAATTCTTTTTGGTTTTCGTTTTCGTCATCTTCCCTGTACTATTCGCTTTATGCCGTTGAGTTTGTTGAGGGCTTCAAGCGGTGTGAGGGAGTCGATGTCGAGTTCGAGGATTTCGTCGCGGATCTGACTCAGTACAGGATCGTCCAACTGGAATATGCTGAGTTGATGAGCACCACCCGACACGAGGGTTTGGGTCTGAGGACGTGAGATGCCCTCGCCTGAGTTGTTCGCCTCCAGTTCGCGCATCACCTGTTCTGCCCGCTGCACTATGGAAGGAGGCATGCCGGCTATCTTTGCCACATGGATACCGAAGGAGTGTTCGGAACCGCCCGGCACGAGTTTGCGGAGGAAGATGACTTTGCCGTCTGCTTCTTTTACCGACACATTGAAATTCTTGACCCTGCTGAGCGACTTCTCCATCTCGTTGAGTTCGTGGTAGTGGGTAGCGAAGAGGGTGCGGGCTTTCGCCTTGGGATTCTGATGCAGGTACTCCACAATAGACCAGGCTATGCTGATTCCATCGTAGGT
>DEJD01000067.1:5318-9192 GCA_002353215.1 Prevotellaceae bacterium UBA2757 | reverse complement strand
GAACGTTCGCTTACGTTGTTCAGTATGCTTGCGGCCTCGGTCATTTCGACCATAAACGTAGATTCGCCCAATGATATATTATCGGATGCTCCCACACGAGTGAATATCTTATCGGCAAGACCGATTCGGGCTGAGTCAGCTGGTACGAAGGAGCCTATCTGTGCCATTATGGTGATGAGGGCAGTCTGTCGGAGCAGAGCTGACTTACCAGCCATATTAGGACCGGTGATGATGACTATCTGCTGGTGTTCGTTGTCGAGATACACATCGTTGGCTATATATGGTTCACCTACGGGCAACTGACGTTCTATCACGGGGTGACGTCCCTGTTTGATGTCGGTGACTATGCTGTCATCCACGACGGGGCGGTTGTATCTGTATTCCTTTGCAACCAAGGCAAACGAAAGCAGTACGTCGAGTTGTGCGATAAGTGTGGCATTCGACTGCAGTTGTGCTATGTAATCCTGAGTCTGCGACACCAGTTCGTCGAAAAGTCTGCTCTCCAGGGACAGGATTTTCTCCTCGGCACCCAGAATCTTCTCTTCGTATTCTTTCAGTTCCTGGGTGATGTAGCGTTCTGCCTGAGCCAGTGTCTGCTTACGAATCCAGTCTGCCGGCACCTTGTCCTTGTATGTATTGCGCACTTCGATATAATAGCCGAAGACGTTGTTGAAGCCAATCTTCAGACTCTGTATGCCTGTCTGTTCTGCTTCGCGCTGCTGAATCTGCAGGAGGTAGTCCTTGCCGGAGTAAGCTATGCGACGCAGTTCGTCGAGTTCTTCGTTTACTCCCTCAGCTATCACCCCACCCTTATTCACAGCTATAGGCGGATTGAGGGTTATCCACGCAGCTATCTTATCCTTAAGACTTGCACAAGGGTCGAGATGCTGTCCCATATTCTGCAGAGCCTCACTCTGACTGCCCATGCACAGTTGTTTGATAGGGGCTATGGCTTCGAGAGCAAAACGGAGTTGCAACAACTCGCGAGGGTTGACCCTGCAGAGGGCTACCTTCGAAGCGATACGTTCCAAATCACCTATCTTATGCAGTAAATCCTCGATTTCATCACGCAATTCAGGTTCGCGGAAGAAGTACTCCACTACATTCTGGCGCTTCTGGATAGCCTGTACATCCTTCAGAGGGAAGAGCATCCAACGACGCAGGAGACGGCCACCCATCGGACTTACCGTGCGGTCGAGCACATCGAGAAGACACTTGCCGTCTTCGTTCATCGGAGCCACGATTTCAAGACTGCGAATGGTGAAACGATCCATACGGACGTATTTCTCCTGTTCGACACGGGCTATAGAACGCACATGACCTATGTTGGTATGCTGTGTCTGTTCCAGATAATAGAGGATGGCACCTGCGGCTATTTGTCCGTTTTTCAAGTGTTCCACTCCAAAGCCCTTCAGGTTCTTCACTCCGAAATGCTTGAGAAGTTTCCTGCGAGCTGAATCGTCAGTGAAAATCCAATCGTCCAGTTCGTAGGTATAGTATTTGGTACCGAAATTCCCCTCGAAGGCATGTTTCTTTCCACGTTCGTAGAGCACTTCCTTCGGGGCGAAGTTGGTAAGCAGTTTGTCAATATAATCGCCTGTCCCCTCTGCTGTAAGGAACTCGCCTGTAGATACGTCGAGGAAGGCTACGCCACAGGTTCCCTTACCGAAGTGGATGGCAGCAAGGAAGTTGTTTTCCTTTGTGTTCAGCACATTGTCGTTGAGAGCCACACCAGGGGTTACCAACTCGGTGATTCCGCGTTTTACGAGTTTCTTTGCCAGTTTCGGGTCTTCCAACTGGTCGCAGATAGCAACGCGCTTACCTGCACGAATAAGTTTTGGAAGGTATGTGTCGAGTGCATGGTAAGGAAATCCTGCCATCGCCATGCTGTCGGCACCACTTCCTCCGTTGTTTCTCTTCGTCAGGGTGATACCCAGAATTTCCGAAGCAATGACTGCGTCGTCGCTATATGTCTCGTAGAAGTCACCACAACGGAACAGGAGCAGTGCATCGGGATGTTGCGCCTTGAAATCGAAAAATTGGCGCATCATCGGGGTTATTTCCTCTTTCTTGCCCATCGTTTATCTGTTTACCATGTACTTAAAAATTTATCACTGCTATTTTGCCGCAGCCTGCTGCACCTGTTGCATCACACGCATAAAATTGCCGCCCCACAGCATCTGAATCTCTTCGTTGGTGTATCGCTCGCGAAGCATACGACGTGTGAAATTGATGAGTTCGCTTGCAGAAGCTATTCCCTTCACTCCTCCGTCGCCGTCGAAGTCGGTTCCGATGCCTACATGTTCCACACCCATTATCTTCACCATATGGTTAAGATGGGCTATGGCATCGATGATGCTTGCCTCGCCCTCAGCCTTCAGGAATCCGTGGTAGAAGGTGACCTGTGCCACACCACCCTTCTGTGCCAGGGCTCTCATCTGGTCGTCGGTCAGATTGCGAGGATGATTGCAGAGTGCCCTCGCTGAGGAATGACTGCACACAATAGGCTGGGAGGATATGTCGAGTGCATCGTAGAAAGACTTCTCACCTCCATGACTGAGGTCAACCATCATGCCGACGCGGTTCATCTCACGAATCACATCAGCTCCGAACGGACTCACACCTCCGTGTTCATTGTTTCCCTTTGCAGAGTCGCAGATGTCGTTATCACCATTGTGGCAGAGGGTCATATATACCACTCCACGATTACGGAATGCCTCTATATTCTTTATGTCTTTGCCGATAGCATAACCGTTCTCGATACCCAGCATAATGCCGTGTCTGCCCTCCAACTTCAGTCGGCGCAGGTCATCGGGACAACGGGCTATAGCTACACGGGCAGCACAACGGGCAGCCATATCCTCCATCTTGGAGAGTATGTCGTTTGCCTTTGCCGTAGCAGTCTTCAGACCATCCTCGTCGCGAGCACCCTGAGCCAGATAAGCTACCATGATGGTGCCGTCGAGGTGACCTTCGTCCATCTTCTGCAAATCGACAAGCAGGTCGGGATTCCTGCGACTGAAAGCCTCAGCCCAGTCAACCTGCTGTGGAGCCAGAATCATAGGACTGTCGCAATGGCTGTCGAGAGTAACTATCTTTGTATGCAGTTCGCGTGCTGTCTTGAATTCCTGTGCCTCAGCAATGAGCCAATGGAATATAGGCATCATCTCATCGCTGTTTCTCAGCACGAAAGTCTCCGGATGCCACTGGACACCAAGTATGCTTTTGTATTCGTTGCTTTCTATGGCTTCGACGATTCCGTCGGGTGAAATGGCTGAGAGTCTCAGGCAGGGAGCTATGTCCTTGCATGCCTGGTGATGGAAACTGTTCACCTGCAAAGTATCCTTACCGAAGAGTTTATGAAGCAGTGTGTCATTCTCTATTTTCACGGTGTGAGAAGGGAAACGGCGGTCTTCGTCCTGACTGTGTTTCACCCACACTCCACCGTCCTTCTGGCTATGTATGTCCTGATAAAGAGTACCACCCAGTGCAGCATTAATCATCTGTATGCCTTTGCAGATACCCAGCATAGGAATCTGACGGTCATAGGCCATACGAACCAATTTCAGTTCCTGCAGATCGCGTTCAGGGGTGATGCCGTGAAGTTGCACAACCGGTTCTTCGCCAAAGAGCAAGGGATTAGGGTCGCCTCCCCCTGAGAACACGATTCCATCGATATTGTCGAGCACTCCTGAAAGGTCGGAACAGTCATCACCCTCTTCCACATATCGCGGGGGAATAATAACGGGGATTCCTCCTGCATTCAACACCGACTGGTAATATCCCTCAGCAAGGGTGCAAGTCTGATCGGCATAGTTGCCTGTAATGCCTATGACTGGACGTTTCATAATTGAGTTAGGAGTTAGGAATTAGG
>DEJD01000067.1:496-5298 GCA_002353215.1 Prevotellaceae bacterium UBA2757 | reverse complement strand
ATTTATCATCTTACCAGGAACTACGATTACCTTAACCACTTGGAAGCCTTCCATCCACTTCTCACTCTGTGGGTTTGCCAAAGCTGCTTTCTCGGCATCGGCAGCAGATACTCCTGCAGGGAATTCCATCGGGAAGCGAGCCTTACCATTGAATGCAACCATCATCTTAACTGAGTCTTCCTTAAGGAAGTTGTCGTTGAATTCAGGCCATTTGGCATCACAGACACTGGTGTCGTGACCGAGCAACTGCCACAATTCTTCTGCGAGGTGTGGACAGAATGGTGCTATCAGAACAGCCATAGTCTCCTTGACTTCGCGACTCTTGGAACCGAGCTTTGTCATCTCGTTCAGACAAACCATGAAGGCTGCGACAGAGGTATTGTAAGAGAACTGTTCGATGTCTTGAGTCACTTTCTTTATCAGGGTGTGCAGAGCCTTACGCTCCTCCTTTGTTGCAGGTTCGTCAGATGCCTGCACACCTTCGTCCTTCACGAAGAAGTTCCATAGTTTCTTGAGGAATCGGTGACAACCGTCTATTCCGTTTGTATCCCAAGGCTTGCTCTGTTCTACAGGACCGAGGAACATCTCATATAGGCGCAATGTGTCGGCACCGAACTTCTCGACAATCATATCAGGATTCACCACATTGAACATAGACTTAGACATCTTCTCCACTGCCCATCCGCACACATATTTGCCTTCGTCGTTCAAAACAAACTGAGCGTCGTTGTATTCCGGACGCCACTGTTTGAATGCCTCCACATCAAGAATATCAGCACTTACTATGTTCACATCCACATGGATTGGGGTTACATCATATCCGTCTTTCTTATCGAAACTTACGAATGTATTGGTATCTTTGATTCGGTAAACGAAGTTGCTTCGTCCCTGAATCATACCTTGGTTAATCAGTTTCTGAAATGGTTCTTCCTTTACACTTACGCCAAGGTCAAAGAGGAATTTATTCCAGAAACGGGAATAGATGAGGTGACCAGTAGCATGTTCTGTACCACCTACATAGAGGTCAACACTCTGCCAGTACTCAGCTGCCTCCTTGGAGAGAAGTGCCTTGTCGTTGTGGGGATCCATATAACGCAAGTAGTATGCAGAACTACCGGCAAATCCCGGCATTGTATAGAGTTCGATTGGGAACACAGTCTTGTTATCGATGTTTGTATTCTCGACAATCTTTCTATTCTGTTCGTCCCATGCCCAAACGGTAGCATTGCCCAGTGGCGGTTCCCCGGTTTCTGTAGGCAGGAACTTCTCCACCTCAGGCAATTCTATTGGCAGGCATTCTTCCGGTATCATTGTCGGCACACCATTCTTGTAGTACACTGGGAATGGTTCGCCCCAATAGCGCTGACGGCTGAAGATAGCATCGCGCAAGCGGTAGTTGACCTTCACACGACCCAACCCGTGTTCTTTCACATAAACCTTTGTTGCCGCAATGGCTTCCTTGACTGTCATACCATTGAGACTGAAGTCAATGTATGGAGTCACACCCTTTCGTGGCGAATTGGTAACTATACCCTCTTTGGCATCATAACTCTCTTCGCTTACATCGGCACCTTCAATCAACGGAATAATCGGCAGATTGAAGTGTTTTGCAAAGGCATAGTCACGACTGTCGTGAGCAGGCACAGCCATGATGGCACCTGTTCCATAGCCTGCAAGCACATATTCTGATACCCAAATAGGATTTTTCTCTCCTGTAAACGGATTGATGGCATAAGAACCGGTAAACACACCTGTCACCTTATGGTCAATCATACGTTCGCGCTCTGTTCTTCCCTTCACATACTGCACGTATTCCTCCACTGCAGTCTTCTGTTCAGCTGTAGTCACCTTTTCAACAAGTTCGCTTTCAGGAGCAAGAACCATGAAAGTAACACCGAACATAGTATCGGCACGGGTTGTGAAGATAGTGAAACTCTCATCAGAGTCGGCAATCTTGAATTCCACCTCTGTACCTTCACTGCGACCTATCCAGTTTTTCTGTGTTTCCTTAATGGAATCGCTCCACTGGATGGTATCGAGTCCGTCAAGCAAACGCTGAGCATAAGCACTCACACGCAGACACCACTGACGCATTTTCTTCTGTTCTACAGGATAACCGCCGCGAACGCTTACACCATCAACTACCTCATCGTTGGCAAGCACAGTTCCAAGTCCTGCACACCAGTTGACCATAGTCTCACCCATAAAGGCGATGCGATAGTTCATCAGCACATCGGACTGAGTCTTCTCATCCCATGAATTCCACTCCTCAGCAGTAAAACAAAGAGTCTCAGTCTGTGCGACGTCAATACCCTGGCTACCTTTTTTTTCGAAATGCTGTATCAGTTGTTCGATTGGCTGAGCCTTCTGAAGATTATTGTCGAAGTATGAAGCAAACATCTTCTGGAATGCCCACTGAGTCCAGTGGTAGTAGGCAGGGTCGCAAGTGCGCACTTCCCTATCCCAGTCGAAACAGAATCCGATTTTGTCCAACTGTTCGCGATAGCGGTTTATGTTTGCAACAGTAGTCACCTCCGGGTGCTGTCCTGTCTGTATGGCATACTGTTCTGCAGGAAGTCCATAGGCATCATAACCCATAGGATTAAGAACATTATAACCCTGCAGACGTTTTGCACGGGCATATATGTCGCTGGCAATATATCCGAGCGGGTGGCCGACATGAAGACCTGCACCACTTGGATAAGGGAACATATTCAAAACATAAAACTTCTTCTTACTTGCATCCTCAGTGGTCTTATAGGTCTTATTTTCAACCCATTTCTTCTGCCACTTCTGCTCAATTTCTCTAAAATTGTATTCCATCGTTTCTAAGTTATTGTAAATTTGACGCGAAGGTAAGTATTTTTCGCGAGAAAATCACAAAGAAACGACAAACAAATGCTTTGTTTACAAAGCAGAAAAAAACTTCACTTTTAACTTTTCACTCTTAACTCTCAAAACATTTGAGCTACACGCTTCACTCCAGCCACAAGTGCATCCACCTCTTCTTTCGTATTGTACAAGCCAAAAGAAGCACGCACAGTACCAGTGATGCCGAGACGAGTCATAAGGGGGTCGGCACAGTGATGGCCTGTTCTCACAGCTATACCAAGGCGGTCGAGCAATGTACCCATATCCAAATGATGGATGTTGCCCACAAGGAAACTGATAACTGCATCACGACCATCTATAGGACCAAATATACGCATGCCTTCAACCTCCTGAAGTCTTGCGATAGCATAAGTCGTCAGTTCATGCTCATGCTGAAAAATATTATCCATACCCAACTCGCTTACATAATCAAGAGCCGCAGCCAGGGCATGAGAAGCCACATAATCAGGAGTTCCGGCTTCGAATTTATATGGAAGGTCATTATATGTAGTCTTTTCAAAAGTCACCTTCTGAATCATCTCTCCACCACCCTGATAGGGAGGCAGTTTCTCCATCAGCTGTTCTTTTCCGTAAAGCACGCCAATACCTGTAGGGGCATAGATTTTATGTCCGGAAAAAGCGAAGAAATCGCAGTCAATATCCTGAACATCCACTGCAAAATGAGGTGTTGACTGTGCACCGTCAATAAGGACTAAACTCCCGTTGGAATGGGCAATTTTAACGACTTCCTTAACAGGATTGATTGTCCCCAGAACATTGCTCACATGAGTACAGCAGACGAGTCGTGTCTTTTCCGAAAGCAACTGGCGGTATGAATCCATACACAAACGTCCATCGTCTGTAATAGGAATGACCTTCAACAGAGCTCCCTTCCTCTCACACATCATCTGCCAAGGCACTATATTACTGTGATGTTCCATTTCAGTCACGATTATTTCATCGCCCTCATGCACAAATGCCTCACCAAAACAGAATGACAACAAATTGATACTCTCGGTAGTACCACGGGTAAATACAATCTCCGATGTGCTTTTAGCATTGATAAACTGACGAACTCTCTCACGACTCTGTTCATGTAAATCAGTAGCCTGCTGTGACAAGAAGTGCACACCGCGATGCACATTGGCATTCACGTTGAGATACTCCTCGCGCATCGCATCGAGCACGCAGAGCGGCTTCTGCGTCGTAGCCGCATTGTCGAGATAAACCAACGGCTTACCATATACTTCCCTCGACAGAATGGGGAAATCAGCTCTTATCTGATTGATATCGTACATTTACTTTGTTTCGGGTGTCATAATCACTTCCACATGGTTGCCACTCTTCAGCAGCTCGTTGAGGAAGTCACGCACATTGTCGACCGTCAGGGCCTCGACGGTCTTCTTGTAGTCTGTATATACATCGAGACCATACTCCTTGAAGGTGGTGATGGTGTTGATCCAATAGCTGTTCTGCTTGGCATCGATATCGGCCTGCTTCAGCATATAGTCCTTCACCTTCTGCAGCTGGTCGGCATCCACCTGCTTGGCCATGTTCTGGATACCCTCGTGGAGCAGGCGTACAGCCAGCTCAGACTTGTCGGGATTCATGGGGCAGTAAGCCTGCAGCAAGGCCTTAGGCTGATTGGTGCCCGTATTGAAGTGACCAGCGGCGCCACAAGAGTAGGCGGCACTCTCGTCCTCACGGATGGTCTTCAGGTAGATCATGGAGAGCACCTGACCAACGGCATCGAGCTTCACGATGTTGTCGAGTGTGTAAGGCATCTCGGCATACCACATTTCACGGGCCGTAGCCTTGGGAGACTCGGTCTTTACCTTGAACTGGTTGACAACCTCGCCCTTGGCAAAGGTGATGACCTCCTTGAACTGCTCGGGCTTAGCCTTCGTAGCAGGCAGTGAAGCGATGTACTG
>DEJD01000067.1:0-418 GCA_002353215.1 Prevotellaceae bacterium UBA2757 | reverse complement strand
CGAGGATGCGGTCGTAGTTGATGTCCTTCAGGTCCTTCACGTCGATGTTGTTGAAGCGGGGATTGTGACCATAGGTGGTGGCGGCTACAGAGTCGGAGAACACGGCATCAGGCGACAGCGACTTGTTCTTCAGTGCCATGTCGAGCTGTGTCATCAGGTTCTGGAACTGCTTGTCATCCTTCTTCACGTTGGTGAAGTAGAGGTAAGACATCTGGAACATCGTCTCAATGTCCTTCGGTGTAGAGTGAGCCGTCAGATACTGGCGGGTATTTGCCAGCGAGAGGTCGGCATTCACGTTCTTACCAGCGAGGGCTTTCTGCAGCTCAGTGCTTGAGAAGTTACCCAGTCCGCTCATGCCGATAGCTGTATCAAACACCTTCAGGTTGGTGTAGTCAGCCTCACCATAGAGTGACTTACC
>DEJD01000076.1:3087-4999 GCA_002353215.1 Prevotellaceae bacterium UBA2757 | reverse complement strand
AACATACCTCCCCAGTAGCTGCGTATCTCGTCAAGTACCTGTCGTTGCTGACCAAGTGCACAAAGCACCTCCAACTCATAGAAACGCATATAGGGAGTAGTTATTTCCATAACTGAGTCGTTCTGCAAGACATTCTTTAGCACACTCTGACGTTGCAACTCATCAAGCATATCGTATAGCACAGCAAACATATTGGCATAGCGGGTGACCTCATCTTGCAACTGTCTGTCCTTCGTGTGATGCATCATCGCACCCTTTTCTGCATTCCAGAACGTAGGAATAATCAGTTCAGAAAGTTGCTTCGCCTGTTTCTCGTAATGCTCTGCATCACCTGTATTTTCCACCAACTCCGCACACTGCTGCATTGTCTGGAGTGAGCGCAGATACACCAGCTGTTCAAAAGCCAACTCGCCATCCTTCGACATATTGCGTGGCGACCAATCGACAAACACCCAGTCACCATGTTTTCCTTCCACCATTCCTCGCGAATTGAGTCGTCCCTGCACATACTCCATCAGAGAAACCATCCGAGGATAAATCTGACGCACGAAATCCTTGTCGCCCGTATAGAGATAATAATCATAGATGGAGTTGAACCAGAAGAAAGTGTAGTCAAGGATGGTATTTATATGTTGCTGCACAGGGTCTTTGCCTCGCAGAGCCCAGATTGTACGCTTCACGACTGGCGTATCGAAGAAAACGTAGTAATTCATCAGATAGGACTGGATGGCATCGCCGCTCCATATCCAGCGGTCACGTTTTATTCCCTCAATCATCACTTCCCGATCTGTCAGGTGCAATGTATAGGCACCGACCTGCCAGATGCGGTTAAGCAGCGTGTCGCTACATTCGAAGGATCCACGCCATGCTACATCCTTCATCTCCGACTGCAGAGTAACACTCTCCACCGAAACGTTGCCCTTGCATTCCACCAGCGCATAGCGCATGGCACGGCTGCACGCCAGCAGGTAGTTATTGTCTGTTCGTTTGGAAATGGTTAATGTAGAGAGGTCCGTAATGCTGTCTGTTGTAAACGCCACTTCGTCTCTAAGGTATGAATATTTCTTATCGCGTGCCTCATCTGGACTTTCTCCATAATAGATACAAACATGCCCATTACCTTTTACTCCGTTCAGTTGCAGATATCCGATTCCCTCACGCTGCCATTCGGCGAAGAGTTCCTTTCCTTCCTTACTTTCGCGTATTGGCTCTACTGGAGTTACGGAAAGATGATAGGCAGAAGGCAGTTGTTGAGATGTAGCAAAAGTAGCATTTCCGTCAGCCTCTGTCCACGTATCCGCCTTTACAGGAACTGCATAGTTTGTCACCGTCCAAGTGGTGTCGCTCACCACCGTCTTTCCTCTCAGCCACAGGGCCGGCACCTTCTCCTTGTTGTGTACGGCAATATGCAGTGTGTGCTTGCCCTTTGGCACCGTAAACCGCTCGGGCATGCCGAACACATAGCCGTGATTGTCGATTTTGATGCCGTACTGTCCTTCGGCCCTGATTTCCATATCCTCGGCCTCGGCGAGTTCCACAGTTTTCACATACTCCACAGTCTGTTCATGGCTGTCAGCACGCCAGAAAGCAGGATAGAACGACCCACGCTCCGTGCGCAGATTGTTGATTTTGTTGCCCATCCAAATATCCATATCGCCGGGATACCATATCCACGACTGGGCAGCCACCTGCATAGTCATTGCAACCACAGCAATTAGGAGAAAAATCTTATTTTTCATGTCCGATTTATCTTGTACAAATATATAATAACAAAACAATGCAAAGATACGACTTATTTGCAAAGTACAAAAAATGTGACCAAACAGTAACTAACGTGCAGAAACTTGATATTCGAAGAAATAATATCCTTCGGGCAGCCCTTTTGGCAACATCAACTGTCCGAGGTCGGTGA
>DEJD01000076.1:2731-3013 GCA_002353215.1 Prevotellaceae bacterium UBA2757 | reverse complement strand
ATAATTTTCATTATACATCATTTTTCCTTTTTCGTTTCCTACTTTTGCCTTTTCAATTCAACACAATAATTAGGAACCGGATGCTATCGCAGCATCCGGCTCCAGAAGAACTTAAAACAACGCAAAATGAGTTATTGGATAAGTTCTGAATCCATATAATTATCTGATAAATAGGAGTTCGCGGTATTTAGGCAGTGGCCAACAACTGTCGTCGATGATGAGTTCCAGTTTGTCTATCTGGTAACGAATCTCATCGAATTTCGGTTCTATTGTATCGTGGTA
>DEJD01000076.1:2505-2636 GCA_002353215.1 Prevotellaceae bacterium UBA2757 | reverse complement strand
GTGCGCTCTGCTATCTCTTCGATGAGTTTGAGGTTGCGGGCTGAGAGTTGAGAAGCTTTGTCTGCAGGGAATACGGATGCCATATTCTGCACGTTTTTGAGCAGTTGCGACTGATAGCGTGTAGCCACAGG
>DEJD01000076.1:2127-2433 GCA_002353215.1 Prevotellaceae bacterium UBA2757 | reverse complement strand
CTTCACTTCGTTGCGGGCTTCCAGTTCTTTCTTAGTCATCACACCCAGACTTTCGAACATCTGCACGCTGGCTGGATCGAGGTAGCGCTCGAAAATCTTGGGACATGATTTCTCTACGTCGAGACCTCGTTTCTCTGCTTCTGCAACCCATTCGTCGCTATATCCGTTGCCATCGAAACGAATTGGTTTGCAGGTTTTGATGTCGTCGCGCAGAATATCTACAATAGCGTGGAAACGTGCTGTATGACCTGTGCCTGCAGAGAATTCCGGACGTTTTGAGTATTCCTCTATCTTCTGGTCAACACG
>DEJD01000076.1:925-2061 GCA_002353215.1 Prevotellaceae bacterium UBA2757 | reverse complement strand
GAACCGACAGCACGGAATTCGAAACGGTTGCCGGTGAAGGCGAATGGTGATGTACGGTTGCGGTCGGTATTGTCGATGAGGAGTTCAGGAATTTCCGGAATGTCCATCTTCATACCCTGCTTGCCTTTCATAGTGAGCAGGTCGTCTTTGTCTGCCTTTTCGATATGGTCGAGCAGGTCGGTCAACTGACGACCCAGGAATGACGAAATGATTGCTGGTGGTGCTTCGTTGGCTCCAAGTCGGTGAGCATTAGTTGCCGACATGATGCTTGCCTTGAGCAATCCATTGTGCTTATATACACCCATAAGGGTTTCGACGATGAAGACTGCGAAACGGAGGTTCTGCTCAGGTGTCTTGCCCGGTGCATGAAGCAGTATGCCATTGTCGGTAGAAAGACTCCAGTTGTTGTGCTTTCCTGAACCGTTTATTCCATCGAATGGTTTTTCGTGGAGCAGAACGCGGAATCCGTGTTTGCGGGCTACACGTTTCATAAGCGACATAAGAAGCATGTTGTGGTCAACTGCAAGGTTGGTCTCTTCGAAAATAGGTGCCAGCTCAAATTGGTTTGGAGCTACTTCGTTGTGACGTGTCTTACAAGGAATACCCAGTTCGAGAGCTTCTATTTCCAGTTCTCGCATGAAGGCAGCCACGCGCTCAGGGATGCTTCCGAAGTAATGGTCGTCCATCTGTTGGTTCTTTGCAGAATCATGTCCCATCAATGTGCGTCCGGTAAGCAATAGGTCAGGACGTGCTGCATAGAGTCCCTCGTCCACAAGGAAGTACTCCTGTTCCCAACCGAGGTTTGAAGTGACTTTCTTCACCTTCGGGTCGAAGTAATGGCACACATCAGTAGCAGCCACATTGACTGCATGCAGGGCACGCAAAAGCGGTGCTTTATAGTCGAGAGCTTCTCCGCTATAGCTTATGAATACTGTAGGAATACATAGTGTGTCGTCGATGATGAACACAGGAGATGTAGGGTCCCATGCCGAATAACCGCGAGCTTCGAAGGTGCTGCGAATACCACCGCTTGGGAACGAACTGGCATCGGGTTCCTGCTGAACGAGCAGTTTGCCCGTGAATTCCTCAACCATACCGCCCTTGAAGTCGTGTTCTACAAAGGAGTCGTGCTTCTC
>DEJD01000076.1:578-879 GCA_002353215.1 Prevotellaceae bacterium UBA2757 | reverse complement strand
CCTGCAGCAACAGCATCAGCCACACTGCGGTCGAGAGGTGCACCATTATCGATCACATCTACCATTTTCTCATACACAGCCTTTGGCAGGTAACGATACATCTTTTCGCGGTTGAATACTTTCTTTCCGAAATATTCAGAAGGACGTTCGCTTGGAATTGTTACTTCGAGAGGCTTCTTCTTGAATGCCTCACCTACTACTTGAAATCTAAGTGTTTCCATAACTCAAAAAGTTTAAAAACGATTTTTACTTTATTAATTATCTCTTTGTTCTATTTATTTGACCATTTTGCAATGCGTTC
>DEJD01000076.1:0-504 GCA_002353215.1 Prevotellaceae bacterium UBA2757 | reverse complement strand
CCTGGTGTGCAAACCACCTGTGCTCCGTATAGGAGAGCATCGAAAAACTCCCACGAACTGCAGCCATCCGGGGTCTTCATCCATATATAAGGTGCATTTTTTCCTCCATAAACCTGAAATCCGAGTGATTGCAGAGTTAAAAGCATCTTATGAGCATTCTGCATGTAATAGTCGATTGTCTGTTGCACCTGCTGACGACCTTCGGGAGTATAGATTGCCTCTGCAGCACGCTGACTGATGTAGCTGGTGCCATTGAACTTCGTACACTGACGACGGTTCCAAAGAGGATTGAGTTCTACCGTTTCTCCATCGAGAGTACTTATTGTCAGTTCTTTAGGAACTACAGTATAACCACAGCGGACTCCAGTAAAACCGGCTGTCTTGGAGAAGGAATGAAACTCTATAGCACATTTCTTGGCTCCCTTTATCTCATAGATGGAATGGGGAATTTCCGGGTCGGTGATATATGCCTGATAAGCTGCATCGTAGAGAATGAGCACATCA
>DEJD01000050.1:11455-12193 GCA_002353215.1 Prevotellaceae bacterium UBA2757 | reverse complement strand
AGAAACAAAGCAACTAAAGTGCTCAATATCGGTCTCGTTGGAAAGTACGACCTGCAGGATGCCTATAAAAGTATCATCGAGAGTTTGGCACACGCTGGCACATACAACGACCATAAAGTACATACACATTTCATAAATAGCGAACATATCAAAGCCGACAACGTAGAAGAGTTGCTTTCCCCAATGGCAGGCATAGTTATCTGTCCTGGCTTTGGCAGTCGAGGCATTGAAGGGAAGATTCTGGCAGCTCAGTATGCACGCACCCATAATATGCCTGCATTCGGCATCTGTCTGGGCATGCAGATGATGGTGATAGAGTTTGCACGCAACGTCTTGGGATATGCCGATGCCAACAGCAGCGAAATAGACGTAAAAACACCCCATAACGTAATCGACATCATGGAGGAACAGAAAAGTATAACCCGGAAAGGTGGCACCATGCGTCTTGGAGCATATGCCTGTCGTCTGAAAGAAGGCAGCCATACATTCAATGCCTATGGTGGCAAATCACTTATCATGGAGCGCCACCGTCATCGTTACGAGTTCAACAATCGTTTTCGCGACGAATACGAATCGGCAGGCATGCATTGCGTAGGCATCAACCCTACATCAAAACTGGTTGAAATCGTCGAACTACCCTCCCACCCTTGGTATATAGGAACACAATTCCATCCTGAGTACTCATCGACGGTACTCCAACCGCATCCTCTGTTTATGGACTTTATAAAACATTGTATC
>DEJD01000050.1:10125-11403 GCA_002353215.1 Prevotellaceae bacterium UBA2757 | reverse complement strand
CAACTGAAGCATGAGTGTGGTGTAGCGATGATAAGACTTCTTAAGCCTATATCATACTACGAACAGAAATACGGAACCTCCCGCTACGGTCTCAACAAACTCTATCTGATGATGGAGAAACAGCACAATCGCGGACAGGAGGGTGCTGGTATAGCATGTGTCAACATGGACGCACCTGCCGGCACTGAATACATGTATCGTGAACGGGCAGAGGGTAAGGATGCCATAACAGAGATATTTAAACGAATCGAGAAAGGACAGTGGTCAGTCGAAAATGGAACACAGGAAGTCTCACCGCTAACCGCTAACCGCTCAACTCTAGACCCTAGACCCTCGACTCTCGACCCTAAACTCTCAACTCTAAACTTTCAACTCTACATGGGTCATCTGCGCTACAGCACAACCGGTCGTCACGGACTCGGATTCGTTCATCCGTTCCTGCGCCGCAACAACTGGCGNNAACCTATGTCTCTGTGGCAATTTCAACATGACCAACATCGACGAGGTGTTCCAGTACCTCATCTCCAATGGTCAGTCGCCACGAGTATATGGCGATGCCTACATCACCCTCGAACTGATGGGGCACCGTCTCGACCGCGAAGTAGAACGACTCTATCGCGAAGCAAAAGAACAGGGACTGCAAGGCACAGCCATAACAGACTACATCGACAATAACGTATGCATAGCCAACATACTCAATAAGACGATGAAACACTTCGACGGAGGTTATGTGATGTGCGGACTCACCGGTTCAGGTGAACTCTTCGCTATTCGTGACCCATGGGGCATACGTCCTGCATTCTATTATCACGACGACGAAATCGTGGTACTCGCATCCGAACGACCAGTCATACAGACGTGTTTCGACCTGCAGGCAGAAGACATTAAAGAATTGCTTCCGGGTCAGTCAATCATCGTGCATAAGTCTGGCAAACTGCAACTGGAACAGATAATAGCACCAAAGCAGAATGCAGCCTGTTCGTTCGAACGCATCTATTTCAGTCGCGGTTCCGATTGCGACATTTATCAGGAACGCAAACGTCTCGGCGAACAACTCATGCCGCAAATCATGAAGGCTATCGACAACGACGTAGAAAACACTGTATTCTCCTACATTCCCAACACAGCAGAAGTGGCTTACTACGGCATGACAGACGGTTTCCGTAAACAGGGACTCGACGTACGAACCGAGAAAGTGGTGTGGAAGGACATCAAAATGCGCACCTTCATCACAGAGGACAACGAACGCAACGATCTCGCAGCCCATGTCTATGATGT
>DEJD01000050.1:9851-10083 GCA_002353215.1 Prevotellaceae bacterium UBA2757 | reverse complement strand
CGCGGAACAACACTCCGCGAGAGTATATTCAAGATTCTCGACCGACTCCATCCCAAGAAGATCGTAATGGTTAGTAGTTCTCCTCAAATCCGTTACTCCGACTACTACGGCATCGACATGTCGCACCTCGAAGAGTTATGTGCGTTCCGTGCTGCAATGGCACTTATCAACGAACGCAACATGCAAAATATAATAGCAGAAACATACCGTCTTTGTAAAACACAACCCACAA
>DEJD01000050.1:4790-9785 GCA_002353215.1 Prevotellaceae bacterium UBA2757 | reverse complement strand
AAGATTGTCGAAATGCTGCGTCCCGACGACATGCAGACACCCGTCGAACTGGTATTTCAGAGTATCGAGGGACTCCACAAGGCATGTCCTAATCATCCTGGCGACTGGTATTTCACAGGCAACTACCCCACCCCGGGAGGCATACGACTCTGCAACCAAGCATTTGTAGATTTCGTAGAGAAAAAGCTTAAAATGCAACTATAAACAACGTCAATTTTCAATTTAAAATAAGGCAAAATGAGAGAAGCAAGATTAATATTAGATGACGGTAGCCAATTTGTAGGTCGTTCATTCGGTTACGAAACCGACACTACAGGCGAAGTGGTGTTCAACACCGCAATGACAGGCTACCCCGAGAGTTTGACAGACCCCAGTTATGCAGGTCAGATACTGGTCACCACCTACCCGCTGATAGGAAACTACGGAGTACCGAGTACCGACTTGGCTCCCAACGGAATTCCCCTCTTCATGGAGAGCGATCGCATTCATGTAAAAGCTCTGATTGTAGCTGACTACAGCGAAGACTACTCCCACTGGAATGCAAAAGAAAGTCTGTCTGCATGGTTGAAACGCGAAAAGATTCCAGCCATCACAGGCATCGACACCCGTCGTCTTACTACACGCCTTCGCGAACACGGAGTGATGATAGGACGAATTGAGATGTTAGATGGAAGATGTAAGATGGATGACGAAAGAAGTAACAGCTTCAATTACAGCTCTACAAACTGGGTAGAAAAAGTCTCCTGCAAGGAAGTAATCACATACAGCCCCTCGTACGAAAACCCAAACCAAAACAACCCTAAACTCTCAACTCTAAACTCTAAACTCTCAACCCTAGACTCTAACCTCTCACCGCTAACCGCTAACCTAAAAAGAGTTGTTCTCGTCGATTGTGGAGTAAAGGCAAACATCATACGCTGCCTTATTAATCGCGGCATAGAAGTAGTTCGCGTACCTTGGGACTACGACTTCAACCAACTTGAGTTCGACGGACTCTTTCTTGCCAATGGCCCTGGCGACCCGGAACAATGCAGCAAGACAGTTGAACACATCCGTACATTTCTCCAGTCCACTCCCGTTCGCCCCTGTATGGGAATCTGTTTGGGCAACCAGCTGCTGGCTCGTGCTGCAGGAGCGAAAACATACAAACTGAAATACGGACACCGTTCTCACAACCAACCAGTGCGACTCGTCGGTTCCAGCCAGTGTTTTATCACCAGCCAAAACCACGGTTATGCAGTTGACGACACTACCCTACCCGAAGACTGGGAACCCCTCTTCGTAAATATGAACGACGGTTCGAATGAAGGCATCCGTCACAAAACAAACCCTTGGTTCTCCGCTCAGTTCCACCCCGAAGCATGCTCCGGTCCTGTGGACACAGAATTCCTCTTCGACGAATTTGTAAAAGAATTAAATAACGAAAACTCTAAACTCTCTACTCTTGACTCTCGATCCTCGACTCTCAACTCTAAACTCTCAACTCTAAACTCTAAACTAACCAAGGTTCTTCTCCTTGGCTCTGGAGCACTTAAAATCGGACAGGCGGGCGAATTCGACTACAGCGGTTCTCAGGCACTGAAGGCGCTGAAGGAAGAAGGTGTTCATACAATACTTATTAACCCTAACGTAGCTACTGTGCAGACCTCGGAAGGAGTAGCTGATACAGTCTATTTCCAACCTGTTACACCAGACTTCGTAGAACGTGTAATCGAAAAGGAACGTCCTGACGGCATCCTGCTCTCCTTTGGTGGACAGACAGCACTCAACTGCGGTGTAGAACTCTATCGCAGAGGTGTACTTGAGAAGTATGGAGTGAAAGTACTGGGCACACCGGTACAGGCAATCATCGACACTGAAGACCGCGACCTCTTCGTGCAACGACTCGACGAGATAGGTGTGAAGACCATCAAGAGTCAGGCGTGCAGCACTATCGAAGAGGTTCGTCAGGCAGCAGCAGAATTAGGATTCCCTGTAATCCTCAGAGCAGCATACGCACTCGGTGGACTCGGAAGCGGTTTCTGCGACAACGAAGCCGAACTCGAAACCCAGGCAGAGGAAGCCTTCTCATTCTCTCCGCAAGTACTTGTAGAGAAGAGTCTGCGCGGATGGAAAGAAATCGAGTATGAAGTAGTTCGCGACCGTTACGACAACTGTATCACAGTATGTAACATGGAGAACTTCGACCCACTCGGCATTCACACAGGTGAGAGTATCGTAGTGGCTCCAAGTCAAACTCTTACCAACTCCGAATACCACAAGCTTCGTGCTCTTGCCATTAAGATAATCCGTCATATCGGCATCGTCGGTGAGTGTAACGTACAGTACGCCCTCGACCCTCAGTCGGAAGACTACCGCGTCATTGAAGTGAACGCACGACTCAGTCGTTCGTCTGCCCTGGCATCCAAAGCCACTGGTTATCCGTTGGCATTCGTAGCTGCAAAACTCGGACTTGGCTACGGACTCTTCGAACTGAAAAACTCAGTTACGAAGACCACCTCAGCATTCTTCGAACCAGCCCTCGACTATGTCGTAGTGAAGATACCACGATGGGACCTCACCAAGTTCCAGGGAGTAAAACGCGAACTCGGTTCTTCGATGAAGAGTGTGGGTGAAGTGATGGCTATCGGTCGCACCTTCGAAGAGACCCTGCAGAAAGGTCTGCGTATGATAGGTCAGGGAATGCACGGATTTGTGGAAAACCACGAACTGAAGATTCCGAATATAGACAAATCGCTCCACGAACCAACCGACATGCGTATCTTCGTAGTGTCGAAGGCGATGAAGATCGGATATAGTGTCGAACAGATACACCAGCTCACCAAGATAGACCGTTGGTTCCTCAGAAAACTCAAGCATATCATCGACATCGACCAACAGCTCAAGGCCCACTCCGAATTGGCTGAATATTCACAGTATGCAGACTATAGCGAACTGCTCGAATACCTCGAGGCACCGGAATTCTTCCCACTCCTTCACGCAGCAAAGGTATATGGATTCTCAGACTTCCAAATAGGACGAGCCATAGCACTCGAAGAACTTATGAATATGGAAAAGGCAGGACTCACCATACGCAAATGGCGTAAAGAACTGCACCTACTCCCCAAAGTCAACCAAATCGACACCCTCGCAGCTGAATACCCGGCTCAAACCAACTACCTTTATATGACATACTTGTAATAATGAAAAATGAAAAATGAAAAATGAAAAGTGAAAAATATAAGTTTCGCAAGCTTAACTTTTTTGGAGTTAAAGAAGTTAAAGGAGTTAAAGAAGTTAAGACGATAGAGATTCTCTTGTGCAGCCATCATACGTCTTTAACTTCGAGCGTAGCGATAACTTCGTTAACTTCGAGCATAGCGATAACTTCCCTTCAGCTCAACGCGCGAAAGTTGAGTTAATAATGAAAAATGGTTAACGGTTAGAGGTTAGAGACCCTCGACTCTCGGCCCTCGACTCTAGACAACTCTAAACTATAAACTCTAAACTATAAACTATAAACTTTAAACTAAATCATATGTGTGGAATAGTATCAATTTTAAAAGTAAAGAAGCAGACGCAGGAATTGCGTAGTAAAGCTTTAAAAATGAGTCAGAAAATTCGTCATCGTGGTCCCGACTGGAGCGGCATCTACTGTGGCGGCAGTGCCATCCTTGCCCACGAACGACTAAGTATCGTCGATCCTGAAAGTGGCGGACAACCGCTCTTCTCCCCCGACAAAAAACAAATACTTGCAGTCAACGGCGAGATATACAACCATCAGGACATTCGTCGTCAGTACGCAGGGAAATATGAATTTCAGACAGGCAGCGACTGCGAAGTGATTCTCGCCCTCTACAAAGAGAAAGGCATCAACTTCCTTGAAGACCTCAGCGGCATATTCGCCTTCGTGCTCTACGACGAGGAGAATGATGAATTTCTCATTGCCCGCGACCCGATCGGAGTCATACCACTCTATATTGGTTACGACCCCGACGGCACTATCTATGTGGCAAGCGAACTGAAAGCGCTCGAAGGACAGTGTGACCGCTACGAACCATTCCTTCCTGGACATTACGTTACCAACATAGACAACCAGTCACCTATCACCTATCAACTTTCAACTATCAACTTTCATCGCTATTATCAGCGTGACTGGATGCAGTACGATACCGTCAAGGACAATCCTGCCAGCATCACCGAACTGCACGACTCACTCGAAGCAGCTGTGCGTCGCCAGCTTATGTCCGACGTACCTTACGGAGTACTCCTCAGCGGCGGTCTCGACTCCTCTGTCATCTCAGCCATCGCAGAACGATTCTCCGAGATGCGAATCGAAGACAACTCGCAGACCAAAGCCTATTGGCCACGTCTCCACTCCTTTGCCGTAGGACTCAAAGGCGCTCCCGACTTGGCTAAGGCACGTCTCGTAGCAGATCATATCGGAACCGTTCACCACGAGATAAACTACACCATTCAGGAAGGACTCGATGCCATTCGCGACGTCATCTACTTCATAGAGACCTACGACGTCACCACCGTTCGTGCCTCCACTCCTATGTACCTTCTGGCACGCGTAATCAAGTCTATGGGTATCAAGATGGTACTCTCAGGTGAAGGAGCTGATGAGATATTCGGTGGTTACCTGTACTTCCACAAAGCACCATCAGCAAAAGACTTCCATGAGGAGACAGTCCGCAAACTCTCCAAACTGCATCTCTACGACTGTCTGCGAGCCAACAAAAGTCTATCAGCTTGGGGTGTAGAAGGTCGTGTACCATTCCTCGACAAGGAATTTCTCGACGTAGCAATGCGCACCAACCCCGAAGCAAAGATGTGTCCGGGCAACACCATCGAAAAGAAACTCATCCGCACTGCCTTTGCAGATATGTTGCCACAGGAAGTAGCATGGCGTCAGAAAGAACAGTTCTCCGACGGAGTCGGTTACTCCTGGATCGACACCCTCAAAGCAATGACTGCAGCAGCGGTGACCGACGAACAGATGGCTCATGCAGC
>DEJD01000050.1:4541-4714 GCA_002353215.1 Prevotellaceae bacterium UBA2757 | reverse complement strand
CGCAGTGTACCATCCGAAGCCAGCGTAGCCTGTTCTACAGCTATCGCCCTCGAATGGGATGCCGCCTTCCAAGGCATGAACGACCCTTCAGGCCGTGCCGTCAAAGGAGTACACGAACAAGCATATTAATGGAGTTAAGGGGAGTTAAGGGGAGTTATGAGGAGTTAAAAGGA
>DEJD01000050.1:618-4457 GCA_002353215.1 Prevotellaceae bacterium UBA2757 | reverse complement strand
TGCATCATGTCTTTGAGGAGTTAAAAGGAGTTATGGGGACGATTCTGTACCGAATTGGGCAAGCATCCTCTACTATCGTCCCTTTAACTTCCCCTAACTCCCCTTTAACTTCCCCTAACTCCTCAATGTTAAGCTTGTAAAACTTAAAAATTTAATTTTTCATTTTGCCAATTGGGAAATTCTCCGTTCCTTTGCAGTATATTACAATCAATCACAACAATATGAAAAAATCATCTTTCCTTTCTGCTGCACTATTGTGCGGTATGACTCTTGGTTTTACATCATGTAGCGACAGCGACAGCCCCAATATCGAAAGTACTAATTCACTTGTGTTGAACGAAAACAAAGTGTGGACAAAATGCGACCGCCCTACCTATATATCCGGTTTGGACGGAGAGAACGAGAACCTGCGCAAAGTAATCAACGCACGTTTTACAAATCAGGTGAACAGCATAGACATGGCAGAAGTGGCATTCATCGGTGGTGAAGACAACACAGTCGCTGACAAAGTCGAAAAACTGATAGCACGCGGAGGTATCTGTGTAGTCGTACGCCCTAAGTTCAACCAGGCTGAGTCCGACTATTATATGGACCAGGATGACAACCCGGATGTTTCAGAACTGCTGTATGCATACGCAGACGGCTTTTATTATACAATGTTCGACGAAGATCCATTTAACGGAGATTATCAGTTCGACGAGAGTAAAGCTATGAGTGACGAGGAACTGCAAGCTGTGATGAACGAAAAAACCACGCAGGAAAAGAAACCGGTCAATGTATATGACTTCGACAACTCATACGAACAAAACGAAAACTACTACAACACCCGCCTCACCTCATTCATCGACTGGGTAAAGACAACCTTCGATCAGGTTGCTCAACAGAATGGCAGCACTCGTGGCGACAACTCCGACTATAGCTATGAGTCGCTGAAGAAAAATCTTGACTTCGAAGGCGAGACATTCCAGTTTGACATCCCTGTCAGCCTCAACGCAGCCATCTGCAAATATACTCCAAGCGGCACATGGGACTATCTGAACAAGAGCAGTAGCATATCAGTGAAATACAACATCTATCCGGTCTTTGCAGGAAAGGTGAACGAAGATAAGGCAGGTGAATACTACCTCGTGACTGGAAGCGTAGTGCCTCATAACGATGCCATGTGGGGACCCTATCAGTCAAACCACGCGCTATCTGCCGTTCGCATCTTCGGCTATTGGTTCAACTTCATGGACTTATCGTTCGATCTGGTTGATGAGAAAGAAGACAAAATAGTTGACGGACTTCAGTTCCACACCAGACCGATACCGGAGAACAAGAATTCTTCGACACAGTATTCCAATGGCTTCAGCTGGGGTATGACTTTCACGGCAGGTGGAGGCTACAAGTGGGGTGCTAATAAAGGTGCTGACTTTCACGGCAGTGCCAGTTTCAATTTCCAGTTTACCAGTTCTCAGAGCTATGCGCTTGAGACCATCGAATTCAATAGCATCACGGCTGGTAGTACTGTGAAATACAACTACCACTCAAACAATGTGAAATTGCATGACAATGGCGGCACAGAACGCGGTGAATACGAAGACAACTTCCCGGCAGCCTGCCGTTCGGAATTCACAGCCCGCAACGCATGGATATGGTTCATCCCTTACGGCAAGTCAGGTGCAGAGGCAAACAGCACTGTGCGCCGTCGTATCCGCATGAACATAAAGATAAGCTATAGCTCGTGGAACCACTGGCGCGCAGCATGGAATTATGATGGCAATCGTGTTGACTACGACTATGGTCTGAAGCAGACTACATTCTACCAGACGCTGAAAGTGCCAAACCGCACGTTATGGGGTCTTATAGCCTTGAAAAATGCCTCGAACACAACTGTTGCCAACATCCGTTACTATAACGAAAAAGGCGAGAAAGTGGATTCATTCAAGAGTTCATGGAACGTCAACGAAGTGGCTACGCGAGCATTGCCAGAAGGAACCTACAAAGTTACCTACGAAACCCGTAATGCCAACCAGGGCAACAAGCTGACAGGCATATATAAACTCGAAAACGTACAGGTAAAGCAGGGTAAGACCAAACAGGCATCAACCACAGAGATATCCACTATTAACGCAGTGAAAGAATGAAATCCCCTATCAGCACACTCGTCCTTGTACTCCTTGCAGTAGTGGGTACTACGGTTGCAGGTTGTGGCAGCAATGCAGAAGACAACATCACCGAACCACCTGTAACCCAATGGACACTACAGATAGGCACAGAACAGGGAGAGGGCACCACACGTGCCCTCACTTTGGGTGGAGCAGGCGGATACAAAACGATGACCTGCTCATGGGCAGAAGGCGAGAAAGTATATGTGTATAAATCTACAGGCGGAGCCTCTCCTGCTATGACCCATGTAGGTACGCTGAAGGCACAGAGCAGCGGTTCGTCCGTAACCCTTTCAGGCACACTCACCGGAGCCTTCAGTCTGAGCGACGAACTCTTCCTATATACCCAGCCGCTGTCGAACACCTTCTATAGCGGTCAGAACGGCGTACTGGAGAAACTCGCATCCGACTACGACCTCATGTACGACAAAGTAATAGTCACCGGCGTCAACCCGGAAACCCACACCATCACTACCGGCAACGCCATATTTAAGGCAATGCGCTCCATCTGCCGTTTCGTATTGAAAGACAAGCTGGGCAACGACCTGAAGCCTACACAACTTACAATGACCGGCGTAGGACTTGTAACGGGATATAACAACAACTGGGAACCCATCTTCGGTTCCTATGAGACACCCTCGTCCCTGACCTTCACCCTGGATGGCACAAGAAACGTGATATTCCTCTCCGTGTCCGACTTCTACTCCGACACCTCACGACCGAAGACAGCCTATACATTCACAGCGAAAGTAGGCAGCGACACCTATTCGTGTACAAAGAATGCCGCACTGAACAACGGCAAATACTATTCTACCACATTGTCAATGACAAAGCAATGAAGAAACGATACATCAGTCCATCAGTACAGCAGATACCCCTGATGGCACGAACCCATATGCTGACCACTTCACCCGACCCTTTTGGTCTGAAAGGAGATCGTGACGACATACTCGAAGTTGACGAAGACGAGTGGGAAGACGGTTAGAAATTGAAAATAAAAGTTAAAAATGAAAAGTGAAAAATTAAAAATAAAAAATCATGGAACGAATAGTAATCATAGATAAGGTTTTCGAAAAGAGAACTTATTCAAATAGCAAGGGGACTTTTACAGTTCAACCGCTTTTGTTGAGTGAAACAGAAAAGAAGGTAACTGCCAGTGGGTCAGAGTTTGAAAACAAACAATCATACTTTGTAGATATTGTAGGAGCACAAGCTACCTCATTTGCCTTGACCGAAGGAACCAAAGTAAGGGCTGACCTGATTTTCTCAACAAGAGAAAGCAATGGAAGGTATTTCCAAAGTATTAAGACTTATTTCATCCAACCAGTTAATGAATAATTGATAATTGACAATTGATAATTGATAATTAAAAATGAATAATGTAGTAATCAATAAGGAACTGATGCGCAAGGTGCGCTCGTTCCGCAATAATAATCCGCTGAATATAAAGCGTAATGCCCGAAACCGATGGTTTGGAGCAAAGAGTAATCAGACCGATAAGGTATTCGAGGAGTTTGAAGGCTTGGAGTATGGAGTCCGTGCTGCTCTCATCATCCTGAAGAAGTATATAGACATATACAAACTGGATACTATCTCGGCCATCATAAGCAAGTGGGCTCCAGAGGGTGAGAACGGGAAGACTGCCACAAAGAACTACATAAACCGAGTGGCGCAGAGTATGCATAAGAATCC
>DEJD01000050.1:293-547 GCA_002353215.1 Prevotellaceae bacterium UBA2757 | reverse complement strand
GAGTCTGGCACCAGCTATTATCCCATTGCGGATTATCAGGAGTTTATCATTAATGTGTATAATAAATATTTCGATTATGAGTAAAACAGAGACAAAACATATGTGCGACTCACAAAGGTGAATCCACAGATCAGTGTGAACAGAGAAGGTCGTTTCGTGTGCGAGGGTAAGCCTTGCTTCATCTGGAAGAATGACCGACTCAGATGTAAAGGTTGCTTCATTACCACTTTAATGGAAAGGAGGAATAATAGAGA
>DEJD01000050.1:0-218 GCA_002353215.1 Prevotellaceae bacterium UBA2757 | reverse complement strand
CCGTTGTTCCAATGTTCCAGCGCTTTTTTCAATTAAAAGCAGAATTCAAATAATTTTCAGAAAGCCGAGAATGCATATATGTTCTATTCTGCTGTGAATCATTAGAATGTATTCTAATAATAACATATATTTTTAATTCTCTAATCTCGATTTTCATGTAAAATCGAGATTGTTATCCTCGATTTTTATGTAAAATTGTGCCCAAAGATGTGTTAATA
>DEJD01000102.1:35145-37278 GCA_002353215.1 Prevotellaceae bacterium UBA2757 | reverse complement strand
CACACGTAATGGTTGGTTCCATCATCGGTTGGCAGGTATTCTTTGTATTCTCCGTCCTGGAAGCCGACTCCAAGGGTGAAGTCGAGACACAAACGACGACCTATGCGCTTTGAGTAACCATATTCCACTCCACCGCCAAAACCGAATTTTGTAGCCTGATAACCGCGTCCACCCCACTCTACATCGTAGGTCAGCATGCTGCCATAGACACCAATATGATGACCAGTGAAAGGGAGTGATGTCTGATGTCTGATGTCTGATGTCTGATGTTTATTTCCTCCAAAGTATTTTCTTACAGTGAGGTAGCCTCCATATCCCTGCCAATAGCGATGGCGTTTGTCTGACTTAAACCAAGTGTAGAACCAATCTGCAGCTACTGTCCAGCGTTTGCCGAGACTGATTTCTATACCTATGTTAGGAACGAGAACTGCGTCGTAGAGCAGGTTTGTCTTCAGGGCTATGAGTCGTGGACAAACGACTTCGGGGATAACAGGAAGTGTATCTGCAGGAACTGGAGTTTCCACAACCGGAGCAACAACTGGTTCCTGTTTCTTTTCTATGCGATGAGAAATGATGTACTCGATNNTGGAAGTCGGCACGACGAAGTCCGGGCAGACAGTACTCAACAAGAAAACGGTAGTCTGCTGGATAGCTCACCTTCATTGCCCACTCTTTGCCGTCTGGAGTACGATTGCTATGAATAATACGCAGAAGTCCCTCACGATGGGGTAGTTTCTCTGAAGGCACATTCTGTACAAAACTCAAGAATCCGTCCCAGTCTTCTGCGGTGCTAGTAGAAATGATCTTATCTTGCGAAATGGAAGTCTTACGAACTACATAAGCCACGAGGCTGTCTGTACGCTGACGAGCCAGACGTTCATTTTTACGGAATGGTCCGTCTGGCGATCCGTAACTATGAATACGAATCTGCTGCAGAGAGGCAGTAGAGTCAGATAGTATCTGATTTAGGCTGGTATTCAGCTTGTTAAGTTCCACACTATTCTGCTCAAAATCAGGTAGAATATTTGCTTCACTGGCCGGGTAGGCTATCAACGCCCTACTGCGAACTGTGTCAATAAGAATAGAATCAACATCCTGAGCATACACCTGAGCATATACAAAAGAAAAAATCATGACAAGCAGCCCGCGAACTGTCGCCATAACACTTTGACCAATATTTTTATATAGTGTATGCTTTACTATCTGCATAAAAAATTATCTACTCTAAGGGTTTACACGAAAAGAAAGGTTTCGCCATCACAAGCCACCTCAAACAATTTGTACCTCGTTTAACTATTCGGTAAAAAGTAGAATCCATTTTTTAACCATGCAAATATACAACGATAAATTCATACATTATTCATTTTTAATAACAAAATTACACTTTTAATACAAAATCCTGCTGTACAACACATTTTGAATACCTGTATAACAAAATTTGGACGTAAAAAAAGAAACAGACTTCAAAAAACTTGAAGTCTGTTTCTTTAAGTTGGGATACCCGGGCTCGAACCAGGAATAACAGGACCAGAATCTGTTGTGTTGCCAATTACACCATATCCCAATTTTTGTGTGTCTAAAATTCGACTCACGAATGCAACTCCCCTGAATTGCGGTGCAAAGGTAAGGATAATAAATGGAAATGGACAAACGAAAAGGGAAAAATTTTCACCAAAATGCATTATTTTTTCTATTTCCCTGCGTTTCTAATGCTATTTTAGTATCTTTGTAACCAAAATAGAAGGAAATAATGGAACGACCACTAATATTGATAAGCAACGATGATGGAGTGCAAGCCAAAGGTTTGTATGCTCTGATAGATATGGTAAAAAAGTTTGGCGATGTGTTTGTGGTGGCACCAAACGGAGCACGAAGCGGAGCATCCATGTCGATCAGCTCACACACACCAGTAAGGAATAAACTGATAAAGGAGGAAGAAGGAGTGACCATATGGTCGTGTAGCGGTACACCCATCGACTGTGTAAAGATGGCGTTCGAGGTACTCCTACCCCGCCGTCCTGATATAGTACTGGGAGGCATCAACCACGGAAACAACTGTGCCATCAATGCTCACTATTCGGGAACGATGAGTGTGGCGATTGAGGGTTGTATAAAATATGTGCCTTCTGCTGC
>DEJD01000102.1:34848-35125 GCA_002353215.1 Prevotellaceae bacterium UBA2757 | reverse complement strand
TGGATGAAGATGCCAATTTTGAGGCTATGAGACCTGTGGTGGAACGCATAGTGGAGTACCTCCTGAAGGAAGGACTGCCCGAGGGTGTATGTCTGAACGTGAACACTCCGCCTCGCGACGAGTTCAAGGGCATTAAGATTGCCAAGATGGGTATGGGCGACTGGCACGACGAATGGCAGGAGATGGTTCACCCACACAACTGGAAATATTACTGGATTGCAGGCTATTATGCTCCTATCGACCCACATGATGAAACAACGGACACCTGGGCTTACGA
>DEJD01000102.1:34185-34698 GCA_002353215.1 Prevotellaceae bacterium UBA2757 | reverse complement strand
ATTAATGAGGTATTATCTGATAGCTGGCGAGGCATCGGGCGATTTGCATGGAAGCAATCTGATGCTGGAACTCAAAGCACAAGATGCGGATGCTGAATTCCGTTTCATTGGCGGTGAGAAGATGCTGGCTGTGGGCGGAACCCTGCTGAAACATTATAAGGAAATGGCATACATGGGAATCATTCCTGTGTTACTACACCTACGCACTATCATGCGAAATATGGCTCTCTGCAAGCGAGACATAATGGAGTGGAAACCCGATGTGGTGATACTGATTGATTATCCCGGGTTCAACCTGAAAATAGCAAATTATGTTCATAAACAGGGCACCTGTCCTGTGTTTTACTATATAAGTCCTAAGATATGGGCTTGGAAAGAATACAGAATAAAGGACATAAGAAGAGATGTAGATGAAATGTTCTCTATCCTGCCTTTCGAAGTGGAGTGGTTTGCGAAGCGCAACTACCCTATCCATTATGTTGGCAATCCTTGTGTGGATGCAATTTGGCAGGA
>DEJD01000102.1:33639-34160 GCA_002353215.1 Prevotellaceae bacterium UBA2757 | reverse complement strand
CTGAATGGGGATAATGGGCTGGATGACGGGAAACCTGTTATTGCTATTTTGGCCGGGTCGAGAAGACAGGAGATTAAAGATAATCTGGGCAAGATGCTGAGGGCAGCCAGTCGCTGCGGAGACTATAAGCTGGTAATAGCCGGAGCACCAAACATAGAACTGGATTACTACAAGCAGTTTATGCCTGAAGGCATAGATGTAGAAGTGCGATTCGGACAGACTTACAATATTCTGCGAAGTGCCACAGCGGCACTTGTAACTTCCGGTACTGCAACACTGGAAACAGCCATTCTCAGGGTACCACAAGTGGTGTGCTACTATATGAGGATGGGAAAGCTGGTGTCTTTTATCAGAAAAATCATTATCCATGTGCCATTCATCTCGCTGGTAAACCTTGTAGCAGGCAAGGAAATCGTTACCGAACTGGTGGCAGACGGAATGACAGAGGAGAACACAGAACGCTGTCTGAAGGAGATTCTGCCCGGTGGCAACAGACGACAAAAGATGCTTGATGACTATGA
>DEJD01000102.1:33421-33590 GCA_002353215.1 Prevotellaceae bacterium UBA2757 | reverse complement strand
GAAATGATTAAAATTCTAAAAAACTGATAATTATGGAATTTAAGAAAGGTTATACTTTAGACGAAATAACAGAACTGTACAAGTGGTTCGACGAACATAAATATGAGAATTCCATCGACATGGGTCATGGAATAAAAGTAAATGATGTGAAGATGTTGGTTGACGGTTC
>DEJD01000102.1:31267-33302 GCA_002353215.1 Prevotellaceae bacterium UBA2757 | reverse complement strand
AATGAAAAATGAAATGCGACGGTTCCCCGTCGCATTTTGTGTTTAGACCAATCCGTTGAGCTGCTTGTTAAGTGCTTGCAATTCGTTGCGAACATTCGTCAGACGATTCACAATGTCAACTGTTGACTTAACTTGTTTGCCTCGCGATTTAATGGCATCGCGAGCCCCTTGGAGGGTAAGACCGCGAACCTTCACAAGGTTATAGACTATTTCCACCTGTTCTACATCTTCCTTGGAGTACTGACGAACTCCTCTACCACCCTTCTCTGGCTTTATGTTTGGAAATTCCTTTTCCCAATAGCGCAGAAGGGTTTCTGTGACATTGAACATCTGTGCTACCTCGCTTATGGAGTAGTACAGTTTGATTTCTTTGTTTAAATTGAGAGCCATATTAGAGATTTGAGAGTTATTCTTCTGGGATGTTTTTCAGAATTTCGAGGATGAAGCTATAGAACTTCTGAACGGTCTGAATGTTAACCCGTTCGTCTGGAGTATGGATAGCAAGTTGGGTCGGTCCAAAACTAACCATATCCATATCTGGATATTTTGCACCAATAATGCCACATTCGAGACCTGCATGACATGCACCTACTATAGGACGATTGCCAAAAAGGCGCTCGTATATCTGAACCATGATATCCACAAGACGACTGGAAGGATTTGGTTGCCATCCGCTGTAAGCTCCTTCGAGCGAAACATGCATGCCTGCCATAGAGAAACAAGCAAGGAGACCGTTACAGAGATACTGTTTCATACTGTCCTGAGATGAACGTGCAAGAAGGCTTACCTTTGACTTACCCTCGTCTATATCCACAATTGAGAGGTTGCAGGAAGTCTCTACAAGATCAGGAATAGTTGGGATATAACGGAGAACTCCATCGTGACAAGTCATGAGGGCATTAATGAGATTCTCCTGGATTTCAACAGGAACAACGGTCTGAGGCATATCGCAAGGAGTTGCATCAAACTCGACATCCTTACCTTCTACATCACGATATTCAACATTGAATGTTTCGCGACACTTAGCAACAAGGTCGAGGAATGCCTGCTGATCTTTCTGAGGAACTACTACTACTGCTTCACAATCACGAGGAATGGCATTGAGCATATTGCCTCCGTGCATGCTGCTTAACAAAGCAATACGCATATTTACAGCAGCAAAAAGGAAACGAGCCATGAGTTTGTTGGCATTGGCATATCCCTTGTGAATCTCTATACCTGAGTGGCCTCCATGTAAATGTTTTACAGTAACATGGTATGCAAGCATGCCTTCCGGTTCTACATTCATAGGCTGATACTGCATGTCAGCATATACATCTTCACCTCCTGCACAACCGATGGTTATCTCGCCTTCCATTTCTGAATCGAGGTTAAGCAGATATTTGCTTTTCAGCACACCTGCCTTAAGACCGAAAGCACCTTCCATACCTGTCTCCTCGTCGCGAGTGATAAGTATCTCGAGAGGACCATGCTGAACGGTTTCATCCTCGATGATAGCCATAGCAGCTGCAACTCCCATACCGTCATCTGCACCGAGAGTGGTATCGCGAGCTGTTACCCAATCGCCATCAACATAAGCTTCGATAGGATCGGTTTCAAAATTATGGTTTGATTCCTTAGTCTTCTGAGGAACCATATCCATATGAGCCTGAAGAAGCGTGATAGCACGTTTCTCGTAACCAGGAGTAGCACCTTTACGGATAAGCACATTGCCAGCCTCATCTATCTGTGCTTCAGCACCATGAGACTGAGCAAAATCAGCAAGGAACTGTGCTACGCGCTGAGTCTTGCCAGAAGGTCGAGGTATTTGTGTAAGGCTATAGAAATTACGCCAAACAACTTGTGGGGTTAAGTCTTTTACTTCCATAATATTTAATGTATTAGTTAGGTGTCTGTTTATAGTTTATCTGCTGTGACGAATTCCCAACACTGCAAGGGAATAAATTCCGAGCAACGGAATGAGAGCTGTCTGCACTGTATGTACTATAAGAACGAAGGCAACAGCATCTGTAGCCGCAGCTCCGTAGAGTACGAG
>DEJD01000102.1:23184-31240 GCA_002353215.1 Prevotellaceae bacterium UBA2757 | reverse complement strand
CTGACAATAGCCACAGTCAGTCCCATACTACTTGTAAAGGCAAAAGCAGGAAACGTGAATGCATAATGCAGGAAATAAGAAACCCATATCATCACAGAATAGAATGCCAACAGAGGTTTATTCTTCACTCCGCGCAATGACATGACGCCTTCTTTCACATTTTCAAGTGTTTGCCACAGTCCAGAGAGTATGCTAACCTTACGCAGTGAATACCATAGGAACAGTATAGTTACTATGAGGCAGAGGATTGTAACAATATATCCGGTAGTTGTGAAACCATTGAGAAACCCGACGATGTCAGTGCCTGTTGCATCAAAGAAACGAATGAACACCTTCAACTGACTGAGCATGACACAGAGAGCAAAAAGGAGCAGCAAGGCAGAGTCGATAATGCGTTCTGTAACTACCGTTCCAAATGCCTTGGAGAACGATGTGCCATCATATCTAGACAGAATAGCACAACGAGTAAATTCTCCACTGCGAGGAATAATCAGACTGGATGCATAGGAAACGAATACTCCATGGATGCAATCAGAGAGGCGGGGATTCTCACCAAGAGGTTCGAGAGATTGTTTCCAACGTAAAGCGCGGAATATCTGAGCAGCTATGCCAAAGACAAGCGAGAAGAGCAACCACTCCCATTTCACATCATTGACAAAGGTCTGACGAAATGCAGAGAAATCGAAATCACGATACATCCAATACAGAATGCCGCCACCAAGTAAAAACGGGATGACGATGTTCAGAGTCTTCTTTATAGATGCATTACTCATTTTTCACTATGTAAAGGCAGGAGATTTGGTGGAAATGGATGATATTTTTTGGATTATTCCAACTTAACCGTACCTTTGCACGACAAAGGTACATATTTTTATTTTAATGAATAGCGTAAAGCCAAAGAAGTTTTTAGGTCAGCATTTTTTAACTGACCTGCAAATAGCAAGCAAGATAGCCGACACAGTAGATGCATGTCCCTCTATACCAGTGTTGGAGGTGGGTCCTGGCATGGGTGTGCTTACACAGTTTCTGATGAAAAAAGAAAGGGATTTGAAAGTGGTAGAGATAGACCGAGAATCGATTCCATATTTGCAGGAGCACTTCCCCACCCTGAAAGATGACATTATTGAAGCCGACTTCCTGCAGTTGGACCTGAATAAGGTGTTCGACGGCAAACCTTTTGTGCTTACAGGAAACTATCCTTACAATATATCGAGTCAGATTTTCTTTCATATGCTGGAACACAAAGATTTGGTTCCCTGCTGCACAGGCATGATTCAGAAGGAAGTAGCAGAAAGAATAGCTGCAAAACCTGGTTCGAAAGCTTACGGAGTACTAAGCATCATGATTCAGGCATGGTACGATGTAGAGTATCTCTTCACAGTACACGAACATGTGTTCAACCCGCCGCCAAAGGTAAAAAGTGCAGTAATATGCATGAAACGCAACGGGGCTGATTCACTGGGATGCAACGAACAATTGTTTCGCAGAATAGTGAAGACTGTGTTCACTATGAGAAGAAAGATGATGCGAAACGGAATGAAACAGATCCTTCCAAAAGATTGTCCGCTATTGGAGGACGAAATCTTCAACCGCAGACCAGAACAGTTGTCAGTAGCAGAATACGTGGAACTGACGAATAGAGTTGAGAGGGAGTTAGGAGTTAGGAGTTAGATTCTGCTTACTTCTTTTACTCCGCTGACTTTAGACAAGGCAGAAATGAGGGCACGAGCACCTTTGCGATTATGAACATATACCTGAACGGTACAGTCGAACAATCCATCATTGCAATCTACTTTAAGATTGCTTATGTTTATATCGTTCACCTCTGAGATAACCTTTGTAATGCCCAATAGGATACCCTTGTTGTCAATACCCTTGATGTTGATATCAACAGGGAATTCAGCATTCTCACTTGTAGCCCAACGGGCACTAAGAACACGATTACCATGAGTTGACTTCAGAATAGGAGTTTCAGGACATTGGACCTTATGAATAACTACCTGATTATCATCATCGATATAACCCATTATATCATCTCCTGGTATAGGTCGGCAACATTCGGATAAATGGTATTGAGTCTTAAGTGATTCGTCAGTAAGAACAATAGTTTTTTTACGGTCTATTTTTTCTACAGGCTGATCAAGAGGTGTGTTGTCATTCTTATTTCCGAAAGAGAAAAGACGCTTCCAACTCTGTGACTTTTTTTCTTTCAGTTGACTCAAATCAGCAGCACCCAACTGAATCTTACCCTGTCCTATTGCAATAAAGAGTTGATCCGGTTTTCGGAAATCATGTAACTTGCACAATTTATCATACACAGTACTGTCGATAGCTATGTCATTTTCCTTCATGAAGAGTTTGAATATCTCCTCACCCTTACGACTGGCATCGCGTTCCTCGCGTCGAAGAATGGCAAGAATCTTGGTTGTTGCCTTAGCTGTAGTAGCATAAGAGAGCCATTCACGAGTAGGATGAGCAGACTTGGAGGTTAGGATTTCCACCTGGTCACCACTCTGAAGCTGATGGCTTATTGGAACCAGTTTATGATTTACCTTAGCACCGATACAGTGACTGCCTACAAATGTATGAATGGTGAAAGCAAAGTCAAGAGTAGTACTGCCTGCCGGCATGGTACGCAATTCACCCTTTGGAGTAAAAACGAATATCTCACTGGCGAAGAGGTTCAACTTGATAGTATCGAGGAAGTCCATTGCATCCGGCTGAGGATCGTCAAGGATTTCCTTAATAGTTGTAAGCCACTTATCAAGTTCCAGCTCTGCAGTCGTCTCTGTCTTTTCGCCTTCCTTATATTTCCAATGAGCTGCAAGTCCTTTTTCTGCAATCTCATCCATGCGCTGAGAACGAATCTGCACTTCTATCCACTCACCCTTTGGAGACATCAGAGTGACATGAAGTGCCTGATAACCATTAGCCTTAGGATGACTCACCCAGTCGCGTAAACGATCCGGATGGGAAGTATAAATCTTACAGAGACCCACATATATATCAAAGCATTCGTTCAGTTCGTCTGCTTCTTCTTTCGGAATAAAAATAATACGTACGGCAAGAATGTCATAAACCTCCTCAAAGGAAATATGCTTTGTCTGCATCTTGCGCCATATAGAATAAGGACTCTTTACGCGCTGAATAATCTGATAATCGAGTCCCATAGCATCAAGTTGCTTACGTATGGGTGCAGTAAAGGTGTCGAATATAGTTTTACGTTCAGCCTCAGTATCAGCAAGTTTGCTCACGATGGTTTCATACTCATCAGGATGCTCATATTTGAAGCTGAGATCTTCCAATTCACCCTTTATCTTGTTAAGACCGAGTCGGTTTGCAAGTGGAGCATAAATATAAAGTGTTTCGCCTGCAATTTTATACCGTTTGTTGGGAGCTTGAGCTCCAAGTGTACGCATATTGTGAAGGCGGTCTGCTATCTTAATGAGGATGACACGGATATCATCACTCATAGTAAGCAGAAGCTTTTTGAAATTTTCTGCCTGAGCTGAAGCATGGTCACCGAAAATACCACCTGAAATCTTTGTCAGTCCGTCAACAATCTGAGCTATCTTCGGACCAAACATATTTTCTATGTCTTCGACAGTATAATCTGTATCTTCTACGACATCATGAAGCAAAGCAGAACAAATAGAAGTGCTGCCAAGTCCTATCTCGGCACTGACAATACGAGCTACTGCCAACGGGTGCATTATATACGGTTCACCTGAAAGACGGCGCACTCCTTTATGGGCATGCTTGGCAAAATTGAAAGCCTTAGTGATGATCTCGACTTTCTTTCTGTGTTTTGTTGCTAAATAAGAATCGATAAGACACTGAAAAGATTCTTCAACCATCTTATCTTCCTGTTCTGGCGTAAGTTTGTACTCGACTTCCATAGGAACTGAAATAAGTTTTTAAAAATTCAAGCTACACTGTAATCCGTATCTGTTCACATTCATCCCACTACCCCGCACACTATGTCGCTCATGAAATATGGTAGGACGAACCTTCATTGTCAAGTCGCGAGATATATCGAAACTGGAAAGTTCTGCGTCCACATAGGCATCTACTATTGAAAGCAGATAAACCCCAATCATAGCAATAATACTTAAGTCGCGATAACGACGAAAGTAGTTTTTCTTCCTCCTGAAAAGGTTCTGCAAATACTCAAGACGACTATCTACGTCGTAACCAGCAGGAAGGAAGTCCTCATAGCTCTTGGTATTGGCATCGTTGTCCATTATATCCTGATAAGCTTGAGAATAGTCACGATACATGGTTCCGTTCCACATAAGTGCGTATGCACAACCTATGAATCCTCCATAGATTATTGGCAATTTCCAGTATTTACGATTGTAAATCTGACCTGCACCAGGAAGGACTATTGCCAACCAGAGTGCCCGCTTGGGATCTGGAATCCAGCGCTTTGTATCAATAATCTGTGAGGCTGTCTGCACATCAGGTGCTGTGAGCATATGATAATCAGTACTCGTAGTATCCACATCTACCACTCCTTCATGATCAACAGCACTGACACTATCGGAAACCTGACTGATATGTACAGAGTCATTTGTTGTCATATGGGTAGACTTTACCACAGGTGTAGCCACAATGCTATCTGTTGTCTGAGCAGATATCTCTACACATACAAACAAAAGAACAATATTTATCAACAAACGTCTCAACCTCAGTCGGTTTCTTAATTATTCATTATCTTTTGGACAAGCGCCTTCAAGTCGTCGGTATTCTTAAACGGAAGTGTTAGTTTTCCGCTGTTTCCGACTCCTACAGAAATCTTCACATTGGCATCCAGCGCCTGAGAGAGCTGTTCGCGCATCACTTCATATTCTTTCGGAAGTGAGACAGGAATGCTCTTGCGAGTTGCCTTCATGTCCATTTCGCCCGATTTTATCCTCTTAATTATATCTTCAACCTGACGAACAGAATAACCCTTCTGAATCACATCACGGAAGAGGGTTACCTGAGCCTTGGGGTCTTCAAGGGACAAAAGGGCACGGGCATGTCCTGTATCTATAGTACGATTCTGAAGTGCCACCTGCACAGGAGCCGGCAATTTCAAAAGACGAAGATAATTGGCTACTGTAGCACGTTTCTTACCGACACGGTCACTCAGTTTTTCCTGAGTAAGTCCATAATGATCAATCAGATGTTGGTACGCCAAAGCGATTTCAAGCGAATTAAGGTCCTGACGCTGAATATTCTCAATCAGAGCCATCTCCATGACATTCTCATCGTCTGCTGTACGGATGTATGCCGGGATAGTCTTCAGTCCGACCTTCATAGAAGCACGCCAACGACGTTCGCCTGCGATAATCTGATAACGACCATTATCGAGTTCTCTCAGAGTAATAGGTTGTACGATACCTATCTCCTCTATAGAGTCAGCCAGCTCCTGCAGAGCCTCTTCGTCAAACTCGTGACGAGGCTGATTGGGATTAGCATCTATAAGATTTATATCTATCTCGTTTATGCTTGAAGAACCGCCCGTAGTGATTTCTTCTGTAGAAATCAGAGCATCAAGTCCTCTGCCTAAAGCAAATTTCTTCTTTACTGCCATTATTATTTCTTATTTTTTTCTATTTCCTTTGCCAAAGCTAGATAACTCTTTGCTCCTGCTGATGATGAATCGTAGAGGACGCAAGGGACACCGTGACTTGGAGCCTCACTCAACTTAACATTTCTCTGAATTACAGTCTTGAACACCAGACCTTGGAAGTGACGTTTCACTTCTTCGTAAATCTGATTAGCAAGACGGAGACGAGAGTCGAACATAGTAAGTAGGAATCCCTCAATTTCAAGCCTTGGATTGAGTTTTGTCTTTATTATTTTAATTGTATTCAACAGTTTGCTGATTCCTTCAAGTGCGAAATACTCACACTGAACAGGAATAATAACCGAATCTGCTGCTACAAGGGAGTTTACAGTGATTAGACCTAATGATGGAGAACAGTCGATAAAAATGTAGTCATACTCTTTAAGCAGCGGATCAAGCACTTTTTTCAACACTTTCTCTCTATGCTCTAAATTCAGCATTTCTATCTCAGCACCAACCAAATCAATATGACTGGGCAGGATATCCAGTCCGTCAATATCTGATGTGTAGATAGCCTCATGAGGGTCAATACGTCCTACGATACAATCGTATATAGAAGCATCTACCTGCTGGATATCAACACCCATACCTGAAGAAGCATTAGCCTGTGGATCTGCATCAACTACAAGAACTTTCTTTCCCAGTGTTGCCAACGAAGCAGCAAGGTTGATAGTAGTAGTAGTCTTACCTACACCACCCTTCTGATTTGCCAAAGCAATAATCTTTCCCATTACCATCTAATCTTTTTTACGTAATTGGGTGCGAAGTTACAAAATAATTAGAAAACACATTGTATGAAACAAGGAACATTTCACACTTTTAACAATGTAAAAAGAAAGAAAAGTAAAAACACAAAAAAAGAGAGCTATTTGCTCTCGTCATCAAGTGGGCGTTGACGGATTCGAACCGCCGACCCTCTGCTTGTAAGGCAGATGCTCTNNCGGGAGTTGAACCCGCTCCGTGCGCCGTGACAGGGCGACATCTTAACCGTTTGACCTACACCCTAAGTTTTGTAGGGTAAACACGATTCGAACGTGCGACCACTTGGTCCCAAACCAAGTATACTACCAACTGTACTACATCCCGATGGTATTTGAAGAAATCCGCCGTTGCGAACCCCCGTTTTCAAAACCGAGTGCAAAGGTATGACTAAAAAGTCAAACTACAAAATAAAACTAGAGAAATTTTTCTTTTATTTTAGAATAACTTGTCAATCTGACGATAATCTATGGTTGCATATATTACCTTTCCGTCTGGTGTTCGGGCAGGAGACGACGTAGCAAACAAATCCTTAAGCAACTGATCCATCTCTACTTCCGACAGGACTTGCCCATAAACCACCGCAGCTTCCCGGGCCATAATTAGTGAAATTGTTTCCCAAGCCTCACGAGCCTCCGACATATTTGAATGAGCCACAAGAGATGAGACTATTTCATGTAGAAGACGGTCTATATTCAAACCCTGGAGTTCGATTGGCACACCCTCAACAGAATAGGAGCCGCCACCCAGATTAGTCAGTTCGAACCCTAACGAATGCAAATCGTCAAGAAAACCGTCAAGTGTCAATGACTCAGCTTTGCTGAACTGGATAATTTCAGGAAAGAGTTGTTTCTGACTTGGACGCGAATGGTCTGAAAGGCACTGCATATTCTGTTCGTAAAGCACACGGACATGAGCACGGTGCTGATCTACTGCAATCAAGCCATTAGCATCTGGATATATGATATATCGACCTTTGTATTGGAATTTTGGAATAGAATCAGAATCTGACTTAGACACGGAATCCAGTTCGTCATCTTTCCAAATATTAAGGGTTGACTGGTTAGAATCAGAGTTAGAAACATCTGTAATCTCGCTTGGGATAAGATTCTCGAAAGAGACTTCGTCTGCCCTACTCTCTGACTTATACAACTTTTCCCATCCTGATACAGGTTTGGGGGCAGTAGTAGCAAATGGATTGTAAGACGTATGAACCGGTTGCGGTTGCTGAGGAATTACCTTTGAGGTTCCCATCGCAGGAATGTCGGGACGCCCTTCAACATCGAAATCTATAAGAGGAGCACTGCAGAATTTACCCAATGCCTCACGTACAGATGCAGAAAGAATCTGCCAGATGGCTTGTTCGTTGTCGAATTTTATCTCTGTTTTTGTAGGATGCACATTTACATCAATATCCGATGGTGACACATCGAAATAAATAAAATAAGATATGTGTTCGCCTGCAGGAATCATACCTTCATAAGCACGCATTACAGCACTGTGGAAGTAAGGATGACGCATGTAACGACCGTTCACAAAGAAATACAGATGATTACCCTTCTTTTTAGCAGTTTCAGGTTTTGCAACATAACCTGTAATGTTAGCTAACGAAGTTTCAACCTCTACAGGCAGCAAGTCAGAATTCAGTTTCTTTCCGAATACATTCATTATACGCTGACG
>DEJD01000102.1:6323-23109 GCA_002353215.1 Prevotellaceae bacterium UBA2757 | reverse complement strand
GGATGAACAAGTACAACCCTTTCAAAATCAGCAATTACATTATTCAGTTCTGTCTGATTAGCCTTCAAGAACTTACGTCTTGCCGGAACATTAAAGAAAAGGTTCTTAACAGAGAAATTACTTCCAACAGGACAAGCTACGGGTTCCTGATTATCAACATGAGAACCGGAAATCTGAATATATGTACCCAGTTCGTCTTCTTCGCGACGGGTTTTCAGTTCCACCTGTGCTACCGCAGCTATTGAAGCAAGTGCCTCACCTCGGAAACCCATAGTAGAAAGAGAGAAGAGGTCGCTTGCCTGACTTATCTTTGACGTAGCATGTCGTTCAAAGGCAAGTCGTGCATCGGTTTCAGACATACCCTTACCGTCATCAATAACTTGCACACTGGTTTTTCCTCCGTCAACGACAAGCACCTGGATATTCTTAGCACCGGCATCAATAGAGTTTTCGACCATCTCCTTGACTATGGATGACGGTCGCTGCACTACTTCGCCTGCAGCAATCTGATTGGCTACGGAATCGGGTAATAAATGTATTATGTCTTCCATGCTAGAACTGCCTCTTACAACATCATTCTGCCTGTTATGATATAGCGCATGATGAGCACTAAAACGATGATTGCAAATATCAATATACCATATGGGACAGGCTTCCTGCCACTTTCCTTACGACGACGTACATGTGTAGTGGCATTGATAAATCGTCCACGTATGTCTTCAGGAGAGAATTCCTTCTCTGGCAACAACCCCAGTTCACGTTTGGCATTCTCTTCTATATTCTTTAGTTTTTCCTTACGCGGATCGTAATATATATAGTTGTGTTGGAATCCGCGCGGCTTACGCACTGAAAACATTCCCATATCTTACTTGTATTTAATTAATTCTTTTTCTTTAGTTTATTGAGTTTCTGTAATGGCACTTCCCTACGCTCTGTCTTCTTCAGCACATTCTTATCACCTTTAGAACGCCACTTAAAAATATCGTAACGATCCGTAGGACGTATGTAGTCGAACCACGCGAAACGACTCAGATAGCGTTTTTCAGAAGGAATCATAAGTTCTGGATATACAGTACCAGTTGCAGCAGGCATCCATATTTTCTGAACCTTCTTATCCTTCATGTAGATAATGAGTTCTGTGCTCTCCGAATAGTTCATGCCTATTCGATTACCATCGTCTTCATTCATGAAATAATCAACAAACACATTACCCTTAGCTACATTATGATCTATCTGTCCGTCAACAAAATAGCAGAACATCTCTCTTGATTCTACCTGATTGTATGAAATAGAGTCTATCTGTTCGATAGTAGTAGCCTGGTCTATGACATGTATCCAATCAATGGTGCTATCATTGTTGTATATGCGGATTTCCTCACCGAAAAGCTGTTGTTCCTCATTCCACAGTATCGGTTGTCCGTACATATAGGTACACGAATCCAGTTCATGAGTGACCATTGAGTCACAGACTCCCTGAACGTCGTTACGAAAGAAACGCACATGATGGTATGCATGCATATCACGGTACACAGAATCAGTATTGATGTTATATGTGTACATTTTCAGTGTGTCTGCATGCAGGAACAAAGTGTCTGGCGGTTGGGAATATTCATATGCAACAGCACTGTCAGTTGCAACGGCTGTACCGGTATTGTCATCATAACTGCAATAGTTTCCTGTAATCATACAGTAATTCTCCTCATCTGTTATTATTGCATTACCGAATACTTCACTGAATCCAGTATCTTTATCGGTATGAAGGCTGTCTCCCTCTACACGGCGCATATCTTTAATTATGTATGAGCGGTTGAGTAGGAATGCTTCACCTGTTTCTGTAGCATAGTCACCCTTTATTCCATATATAAACGTACCGTCATCGGTAGTTATGTTAGAAGGTGTAACAATTCGTGCAATCTTTGTATCTGTATAATAATACAAAGTATCAGTGACAAGTTTGAACTGCGGATTAGTCAGCACTACATTGTCGGTAAAGAATGCCTCATGTGTAGTTGTAGTCAATTGTCCCCAGTCACTAACAAGCACATTATCACCATCGTAGAGTGTTCCACCATACAAATACATACCGACACTATACACGCGGTCGTAATCGAGATTATCACTTTCCAGACGTGTGTTTTTATCGATAAGAACGCAATTTCCGCGTGCACGGGCTTTCATCTCAAATCCGTCGTACATAAGAGTATCGCCCGTGAGAGTAACAGTATCACCCTGAACCATCTTTACATGTCCATAAGCATCAAAAGAATTCTCTTCTTTATAAAAACGGGCACTATCACAATCAAGATAGACTCCGTCATGATACAGTCGCACATGTCCAACAAGAATGTCAGCTCGTGGATCTTGCCAGTTTTTGTATAGAATATCTGTATGGATAAGGTGGATCTGTTCGTCTGATTTCTTTTCACCTTTATCAGCCGGAGCGATAGAAGCAAAAAGCACACCAAAAGCAAATAGGCACAGAATGCCTATTAACAAACGAGATGATATGTTGGAACCGTTTCTCTTCAAATTATTTTATCCAGCCTGGATATTGGAATTCACAATTACGCCACTCGTCATTGATATGGATATATGTAGTCTGCTGTTTGTCACGTATCCATTTCTGTATCTTCTCAAAACTCTGCTTTGCAACAACAACATCCTGCATTGCCTGATAGTCGTCTGCCATATTAGCACGATGACCATTTATCTTATTTTTCAGTTTGACAATGGCAACGACTTCTTTACCCTTATTATTCACCATGATGAACGGTTTTGAAATTTCTCCGATATTCATGGTGCTGACTACCTTTGCCACTTCTGCCGGCAGGTCTTTAATTTCAAACTTAGCAGAATTATCTTCTGCGTTGAACATATTACCGTAGTTATTACGGGTATCCTTATCATGGGAAACGAACTGTGTACACTCATCAAAAGTATAGAGTCCACGACGAATCTCATCAGCTATGGAGTCAAGGTCGTTGATAGCCTGAGTGAAAGCTGCATCAGAAACACGCGGTTTACGCAGAATATGACGCACATTTATCTGGTCGCCACGTTTTTCAATAAGCTGAATAATATGGAATCCATATTCTGTTTCTACAATTTTAGAAACTGCCTTAGGGTCGTTCAGACTGAAGGCGACATTTGAAAACTCCGGCACGAAACTACCTCTTCCGGCAAATCCGCACTCACCACCTTGTCGTGCAGTACCTGTATCCTCAGAATACATTACTGCCAATGTGGAGAACTGTGCTCTTCCAGAATTGATGCGTTCAGTATAATCACGCAATTCCGCCTTAACACGTTCTATCTCAGCTTGTTCGATAACAGGATTACGCACGATAATCTGACACTCCACTTTTGTTGGGATAAATGGCAGACTATCTTCAGGCAGATCCTTAAAATAACGACGCACTTGAGCTGGAGTTACTTTTACGTCCTTGACCAAAGAACTACGCACCTCACTTGTCATCATTTCGTCGCGTACAATATCGTAGAGTTTCTCACGAATCTGCGATGTGGTCTTTCCGAAGTATTCCTCCATCTTTTCTTTTCCGTTCAACTGCTGGATGTAGTAGTTGACACGCTGATCGACACGTTGGAAAACCTCACTGTCAGATACTTTTACAGAGTCGATGGCAGCCTGATGAAGGAAGAGTTTCTGAATTGCAAGATTCTCGGGGATGACACAATAAGGGTCTCCCTCTAAACGCTGTCCCTGAGACAAAGCCTCAAGACGCGCATTTTCCACATCGGATTTAAGGATAGCCTCATCACCTACAATCCACACTACTTCATCTACTACGTTCGATGCACTCTGAGCGTTAGCAAAAGAAATGCACAAAGAAAAGCAGACAGCAAGAAAATATCTTAATGACATATTTATAACTATTTAATTAGTGTTTGTTGACGGTCTTCACAACATCATCATAAATTACAACCTCATACTTTCCACGAAGTCCTTCAACCCACTCACGTTCTTTTTCGTTCTGATAATCTGTAGTTACAGCCCCTTTGACATCCTTGTATGAACGAGGTTTCTTGATTTTCTTTCCATAGACTCCTGTTGCAGGATAATCCTTAGCAGGTTTTACGTTTTTGGATTTATCACCAAACACAAGTTTGTCTATAGTAGAATTATCGCCCTGTTTGAATAAGCCGCGTTCAATACGAACTACCTTCACCGAATCAGTATTCAAGGCATTAACAATAGTCTGTGCCCAATCTGGTTCATCAACTTTCTTTACCAGTTTCTTTGCCTTTTCAATAACAGACTCGTCCTTTCCACGAATAATAATTCCACTATATCGGGGTTTATCCCATTTATAATTCTTCTCATTCTGTTTGAAGTAATGTTCCAAACCGAATGTATCGTTCTGAGCCTTATCCCATACTTGCGACTTGCTGATTTCGTACATCAGAGTGCCATCATAATATTCCTGTGACAGATTACGCATATCAGCATCCTTTGCTGCCAATACTTTATAAACGCTATCTACTACTACAGAACGCTCTACACCACGTATCTTTGCAATGGAATCAAGATAAGCATTAGCAGACATCTGCTTGATACCACGCTGGTCGAGGAACTGCAATATTGCAGCATGATGGTACTCATAAGATTCAAACGGATGACGGTCTTTCATATAAATGATATGATAACCCACGGTTGACTTGATTGGAGCAGACATCTCACCTGCTTTCAATGCATATGCTGCTGTCTCAAAGTCTGGAATCATCATACCTTTGCCAAACGGTCCGAGAGCACCGCCACGCATAGCACTGCCTTTGTCGTCAGAACATTCCTTTGCGACATCTGCGAAACGGCTTTCCAACTGAGCTGCAGGAACAGCACGAAGTACATCGTAAATAGAATCGATGCGAGCCTTAGCTTTCACTTCATCGTCTGGAGTTGCATCCTGACGCAGAAGAATCAGAATATGAGAAGCTGTAAGTACATCGTCAGTACCGAAACGGGCTGCAGTCATATCGTAAGTATGCTTTGCCTCACGTTCAATATACGCAGAATCCACAATGGTTGGCTTTACCATCTGTTCCTTGTAACCGTTGAGTTCCTTACGAATACTGGTAAGAGTATCGATACCGTTTCGTTCTGCTTCAGCAACCTTCAGTTTAAAGTCCACATATAGCGGAACATATTCTTCTACGGTCTTCTTCTCCAATACTCCATCGCTGTTGTTCTTGTTATAAGAATATTCGAATTCGGAACGAAGTATATTCTTACCGTTTATTCTCATAATGACAGGGTCACTAGTACCCTGTCCTATCATTGTGCCGCATGACATAAGAGCCAATGCAGCAAAAAAAATCTTTTTCATATTTGCTAAATCAAATGGCTATTACTGTGGACGACTGTAGTTTGGAGCCTCACTTGTAATAATCACCTCGTGCGGATGACTTTCAAGTACACCGGCATTGGTAATACGTGTAAACTTAGCGTTGTGGAGAGACATGATATCCTTTGCACCACAGTAACCCATACCAGCACGAAGTCCGCCCATGAGCTGATAGATAACTTCCTGAACTGTACCTTTGTAAGGAACACGTCCTGCGATACCTTCCGGAACAAGTTTCTTTGTCTCCTCTACTCCACCCTGGAAGTAACGATCCTTTGAACCGTTCTCCATAGCTTCAAGAGAACCCATTCCACGATAGCTCTTGAACTTACGTCCGTTATATAGAATAGTTTCACCTGGAGCCTCATCTGTACCAGCTACCAGAGAACCAATCATTACACTATATCCGCCTGCTGCAAGTGCCTTGACAACATCACCTGAATAACGTAAACCACCGTCTGCGATAAGAGGAACACCTGTACCAGCAAGAGCTTGTGCTACGTCATAGACAGCACTGAGCTGAGGAACTCCGACTCCTGCAACCACACGGGTAGTACAAATAGAACCCGGACCGATACCTACCTTTACAGCATCTGCTCCAGCTTCTACGAGTGCTTTAGCTGCCTCGCCTGTTGCAATATTACCTACAACGATATCGACTTCCGGGAAATTCTGCTTAGCCTCGCGAACTTTTTCGATTACTCCCTTTGAGTGACCGTGAGCTGTGTCGATAACGATAGCATCCACACCTGCTTTTACCAATGCCTCCATACGCTGGAATGTGTCAGCAGTGACTCCAACACCAGCAGCTACACGCAGACGTCCCTTAGCATCTTTACATGCCATTGGTTTGTCTGCAGCCTTAGTGATGTCCTTATAAGTAATAAGACCGATAAGATGGTTATCATCATCAACCACAGGAAGTTTTTCAATCTTATGTTCAAGCAGAATCTTCGAAGCGCTTGCAAGATCTGCCTGCTGATGTGTAACAACAAGGTTATCCTTTGTCATCACCTCATCAATCTTACGTTTCATATCTGTCTGAAAACGCAAGTCGCGGTTTGTAACAATACCGACGAGCTTATTGTCCTTATCGACTACAGGAATACCTCCGATATGATATTCAGACATCATAGAAAGGGCATCCTCTACTGTCTTACCACGCATGATAGTTACAGGGTCATAAATCATACCGTTTTCTGCACGTTTCACGATGGCAACCTGACGAGCCTGCTCTTCGATAGACATATTTTTATGAATTACACCAATACCACCCTCGCGAGCAATAGCAATTGCCATAGGAGCTTCAGTAACAGTATCCATAGCTGCTGTCACGAAAGGAATGCGCAATTCAATGTTACGAGAAAACTTTGTGGTAAGAGAAACTTCACGCGGAAGAACTTCTGAATAAGCCGGTACGAGGAGTACGTCATCGTACGTTAAGCCTTCCATTACGACTTTATCTGCAATAAATGATGACATAGAGTATTGTATGTTATAATTTAATTGCGTGCAAAGATATGAATTAAAAGTGAAAGAAAAAAAGTGAAAAGAAAAAAAACTATAGTTCTTTTTCCGGAATAATAAAATTTAGTTTTTACCAAGGGATATACAGCATGTAAATCTATACTATTTAACACATGGGAATAGCATTAAATCCTAACATGTGATACCGGACTGAATCAGTTTGCCAATTCGGAAATGAATTTGATACGCACAAGACGGATTACCTCATCGTCATAGTCACCTTCGATGTTCTGAACCGCAGTATCAAGGTCATCGGTTTCGCTGTTGCGGAAATATTCGTATATCTCATCAATACAGTCTTCGTCAAGTTCTTCATCAAGGAAATAATCTATATTGATTTTTGTTCCGCTATATACGATTGCCTCCAGTTCGTCAAGCAATTCATCGAATCCTATACCGTTAGACTTCGCAATCTCCTCAAGGTCAATTTGATGATCAATACCATGAATAATATTAACTTTGACTTTCGATTTATTTGCAACAGTACGAACACGCATGTCTGTAGGACGTACTATTTCATTTTCCTCGCAATACTGTTTTATAAGGTCACAGAACTCTTGTCCATAACGTTTTGCCTTTCCCGCTCCCACACCAGGTATGTTCTGCAGTTCTTCCAGTGTAATAGGATAAAGGGTTGTCATAGCTTCGAGCGACGTTTCCTGGAACACAACATATGGAGGAACGTCGTATTTCTTTGCTATTTTCTTTCTTAGTGACAACAACATTGCATAAAGAGTTTCGTCTGCAACCGACTGACCGCCTTCCTCCATATCCTCATAATCACCGTTATAATCGCTATCCTGAGCAACCATAAACGATGTAGGATTCTTCAGATATTTCTTTCCTTCTTTGGTTATCTTCAGAATTCCGTAATTCTCAACTTCTTTCTCTATATAACCATTCAATTGTGCCTGAGCAAATACAGCATTCCACATAGAGGTTTCCACATCTGCACCGGAACCGAACTCCTTGAGTTGGTCGTGCTTATGAGCTAACAGAGTTTCCGACTCCTTGCCTCTGAGAAAGTCAACTACGTAGTCTATCTTAAAGTTCTCTTTTACAGCATGAATTGCCTGCAAAGCAAGAACGAGCAGTTCCTTAGCCTCAACACGGTTCTTCGGATTCAGACAGTTGTCGCATTGTCCGCAATTATCCTTGTCGTAGGTCTCTCCGAAATAATGCAAGAGAATCTTACGACGACAAACTGAGGTTTCGCAATATGCTGCCGTTTCACGTATCAACTGTCTGCCTATATCCTGTTCTGCAACTGGTTTACCTTCGAGGAACTTCTCCAGTCTGTACAGGTCTTTATGAGTATAGAAAGCTATACATCTACCCTCTCCGCCATCGCGTCCTGCACGACCGGTTTCCTGATAGTAGCCTTCCAGACTCTTTGGTATATCGTAGTGAATTACGTAGCGCACATCCGGTTTATCAATACCCATACCGAATGCGATTGTAGCTACAATAACATCGATATCCTCATTGATAAAAGCATCCTGAGTAGCATTTCTTACGCTGTTATCCATACCGGCATGATAAGCTGCTGCCTTGATGTCGTTTGCCTTCAGTATGTCTGCAAGTTCTTCCACTTTCTTGCGACTCATACAATAGATGATACCGCTCTTGCCAGGATGCTGCTTTATATATTTAATAATGTCTTTATTGATATCCTTCGTTTTGGAACGTACCTCATAGTATAGGTTCGGACGATTGAACGAAGATTTGAATTCCACAGCATCAGTGATGCCAAGACTTTTCTTTATGTCCGTACGCACCTTATCGGTAGCGGTTGCTGTAAGTGCAATTACCGGGGCCTGACCTATATCATTAATAATAGGTCGGATGCGACGATATTCAGGTCGGAAGTCATGTCCCCATTCAGAGATACAGTGAGCTTCATCGACTGCATAGAATGATATCTTTATAGATTTCAGGAATTCCACATTGTCTTCCTTCGTAAGTGATTCGGGAGCCACATAAAGCAGTTTTGTCTTTCCTGCAAGAATATCGGTTTTCACCTGATCGATGCTGGCTCTGCTCAAGGAAGAATTGATGAAATGTGCTATATTGTCTTCTTCACTGATATATTTGATGGCATCCACCTGATTCTTCATAAGTGCAATCAGCGGAGAGATTACAATTGCCGTTCCGTCCATCAGGAATGCTGGCAACTGGTAGCATAACGACTTACCACCACCTGTTGGCATAAGGACAAAAGTATTCTTGCCCTCCATCAATGTCCGTATGATTTTCTCTTGGTCGCCCTTGAATGTATCAAAGCCAAAATAGTATTTCAAGGATTCGTAAAGAGAGGTCTTTTTTGCCATTGTAATATGAGTAGTTTAATTGTCGCCGACCACAAAGTTATGCAACACAATTTATTTGGCAAAGAAAACCATGGAAAAAATTCCAAATATTTTTAATTTGACAATTATTAACTAAATTACGAGCAATAAAAAAAAGAAAGCAAAATGACACAACTAGTTGCTTTTGCTCTCTTTATATATCTTATAATGTGTAGTTTACTTGTCTTCCGTCTGCTCTTTCAGCACAAACATATTGGCTTTTTCGACCTGTTGCTTTGCATACTCAAGTGTGACAGTGTATTTGTCAACATGCTTGGAAGGAATCTCGTACATCGGATCAACCATGATAGTTTCAACGAGTGAACGGAGTCCGCGGGCACCAAGTTTGAATTCTATAGCCTTATCAACAACATATTCGAATACGGCTTCGTCGAAGGTGAGTTCTACCCCATCGAGGGCGAAGAGTCGAATGTACTGCTTTATGATGGAGTTTTTCGGTTCTGTCAGGATTCTGCGCAAAGCCGTACGGTCCAGCGGTTCCAGATGTGTAAGGATTGGCAATCGTCCAATGATTTCCGGTATAAGTCCGAATGACTTCAAGTCCATCGGAGCTATATACTGCATCATATTGCTTTTGTCTATCTTTGCAACGTTGCGGGCTGCATCGAATCCTACCACGTGGGTGTTCAGACGCTGGGCAATACGTTTTTCGATACCGTCGAAAGCTCCTCCACAGATAAACAGGATGTTTTTGGTGTTGACCTGAATGAATTTCTGTTCCGGGTGCTTGCGTCCACCTTGTGGCGGTACGTTGACAATAGAACCTTCAAGGAGTTTGAGCAGTCCCTGCTGCACACCTTCGCCGCTTACGTCGCGTGTGATGCTTGGGTTGTCTCCCTTGCGGGCTATCTTGTCTATNNTCGATGAAGACAATTCCGGTTTCAGCCTTCGCTACGTCGTAGTCGGCAGCCTGCAACAGTCGTGCCAAAAGGCTTTCTACGTCTTCTCCCACATATCCGGCTTCTGTAAGCACTGTTGCATCAACGATAGTGAATGGAACGACGAGGAGTTTTGCGATAGTTCGCGCAAGGAGGGTTTTACCTGTTCCGGTACTTCCAACCATGATAATATTGGACTTCTCCAGTTCTACGTCGTCCTCTGCTTCGGGATGCTGCAAACGCTTGTAGTGGTTGTAAACAGCTACAGAGAGAGTCTTCTTGGCATCGTCTTGTCCGATGACGTACTTGTCGAGGTACTCTTTTATCTCAGCCGGTTTTGGCAGTTTTGACAAATCCACCTTCTCATTCTTGCGTTTGTTTTCAACAGTTATTTCGTATGCCTGTCGGGCACATTCGTCGCAGATAAATCCGTTCACACCGCTAATAAGCAGGTTTACTTCCTTGTCTGAACGTCCGCAAAACGAGCATCTATTTAATCTTGGAGCCATTTACTTCTTTCTTGTCAGCACTTCGTCAACCATTCCGTATTCCTTAGCCTCTTCAGCTGTCATCCAGTAGTCACGGTCGGAATCAGCCCATACCTTTTCGAATGGCTGGTGGCTATGGTCGCTGATGATTGTATAGAGTTCCTTCTTCAACTTCTGAATCTCGCGTGCTGTGATTTCTATATCACTTGCCTGTCCCTGAGCTCCACCCATTGGCTGGTGAATCATAATGCGGCTGTGAGGCAGAGCAGAACGCTTTCCTTCCTTACCAGCAACGAGGAGTACAGCTGCCATTGATGCTGCCATACCTGTACAGATGGTCTGGATATCACTGTTTACGAATTGCATGGTGTCGTATATTCCTAATCCAGCATATACGCTACCACCGGGCGAGTTGATATATATGCTTATATCCTTGCCACTGTCCACACTGTCGAGGTAGAGCATCTGAGCTTGCAGCACGTTGGCAGTGTAGTCATTCACTTCAGTGCCGAGAAAGATGATGCGGTCCATCATGAGTCGAGAGAACACGTCAAGTTGAGTTACGTTCAACTGGCGCTCCTCGAGGATGTATGGGTTCAGATAGCCTGACTGTGCCTTTACGACATCGTCGAGAACCATACTGTTCACTCCGAGGTGTTTTGTAGCAAAATTTCTAAAGTCTGTATAACTCATAGTTTTTGTTTCAAACATTTGTTGAATACCTGAATATTAGTTTTCAAACATCTTGTTGAATTCTTCTGCAGTTACCTTCTTGTTTTCCAGAGTAACCAGTTCCTTCAGTGCAGTTCCGAGTTTCACTTCGATGCAGCGGTCAATGAGGTTGTCAACTGTTTCGCGTTTCTTCAGCATTTCCTTTACAGAACCTTCGAGGTACTCGTCTGGAATGTTCATCATGCCATACTGTGCGAACTGCATGCGAGTCACTTCCTTAGCCATGTTCTTCACGTCTTCGTCGTCAACCTTGATGCCGCACTTCTCTACGAGCTGTTCCTTAACGAGATGCCAAGTGAGTTCTTCGATGCTCTTATCGTAGTTTTCCTCTACTTTCTTCTCGTCTCCACCTGCATTGGCAGCCATAATCTTCTTCAGTTTCTCGTCAGGGAATTCGAGTTTGCCGATTTTCTCGGCCTCGTACTTCTTCACGTCGAGGATGAACTTATAGTCAGAGTCCTTAACGAACTGGTTTGCGATAGTCTCCTTGATACGAGCGCGGAACTGCTCTTCAGTCTTCACTTCGCCACCTGGGAATACGCTTTCGAAGAGTTCCTCTGTGAGCGAACCAAGAACGAAACGTGTGATTTCAGTAATCTGAATCTGGCAGTCGCCAGTGTGCTTCGAAGCATCTTCCTTGTTCACCTTGAGGAGAGAAGCGATTTCTGCCTCGTTGTTATCGTAAGCCTTTGCTGGGTTGAACTTGATTACGTCATTTGTCTTAGCACCTTCGAAGAGTTTCTTCTGATCGTCGTTACGGAAGTACTTTGGCAGCATCACAGCACCTTCAACGCTTACCGGGTTTTCACCTTCAAGTTCGGTTACAACACCCTTCACCATGTCGTTGTCTTCGTAGTTGTCAACTTTATCGTACTTACCGCCGCGCTGACGGTACATTTCAATCTGACGGTCAATCATATCGTCAGACACTTCTACGTTGTAGTATGAGATCTTGTCTTTCTTGCTCAGTGTAGCATCGAATTCAGGAGCGATAGCTAGGTCGAACTTGAATGTAAAGGTACCGCCCTCAACGAGCTCTACCTGGTTGTTTACTTCCTGTGGCAGTGGGCTTCCGAGCATCTGCACTTTGTTTTCCTGGATGTAGCTGAAAAGTTTGTCGCTCAACAGGCGGTTTACTTCCTCTGCTAGAATGCCAGGACCGAACTGCTTCTTGATGAGTCCTGTTGGAACCATACCTGGGCGGAAGCCTGGCATATTCAGTTTTTTCTTTGCGTCCTTAACTGCTTTTGCGTAGTTTTCGGTATAATCTGCAGGCTCAATCACTACTGTAGCCTCAGCATTTACCTTGTCAATGTTCTTGATTGAAATATTCATAAATGTAAAATATAATGTTTTTTGATTGTTACCTTAAAAAAGTCTCTCGCTGGTTATAAAACCAAAAGTGGCGCGAAGTTACGACAAATTTCTCACACGGCAAAATCCTACCACCCTATTTCGTTGATGAAAATAAGTATTATTCCTATGGGGGCAAAATAGCGGATGATGAAACGCCAAATTGGGTAGAGCACAGTCTGGAGTTTACCATCGTTGGTCACTTCCATACGTACAGTCTTTTCATCTACTATCCAGCCAAGGAATATGCACATAACGAAGCTGCCGATAGGCATAAGGAGTTTTGCTACGATGAAGTCGAAGAGGTCGAACATACCAAGGCCGAACACAGTCTTGTCTGCCCACACTCCAAACGAGAGCGAACAACCCGTTGCAAGGAGCATGCTGACTACAGTCACAGCTACAGATACTGAGGGACGGCTCCATCCGTATTCCTCATGGAAGTATGCCACAACCATTTCGAGCATGGAGATACTGGATGTGATGGCAGCTATGACGAGGAGGACGTAGAAGAGCAGCGAGAATCCGTAGGCAAATGCTGATGCGTCTCCGAATACGTGCTGGAATACGTTTGGCAGGGTTATGAATACGAGCGACGGACCGACATCGGGAGTCAGTCCGGGCAGGGAATACACTGCAGGGAAAATAATCAGCCCAGCCATCAGTGCTATGAGTGTGTCGATTACTGCTACAGCAAGACTGTCCTTGAATAGGTTCACGTCCTTGCGGAAGTAGCAGGCATAAGTGCAGAGGCAGCATATGCCGACACTGAGCGAGAAGAATGCCTGTCCCATAGCTGAGAGTGCGGTCGAACCGTTGATCTTGCTGAAGTCGGGGTAAAACAGAAACTTGAGTCCCCTCTCTGCGTTAGGCAGACTAAGTGAACAACACACCAACACGATAATGCAGAGAAACAGAATGGGCATCATGATTTTGGCTCCGCGCTCTATTCCTTTCTTCACTCCGAGTGAAATGATTCCGCACGTAATAATCATAATGAGCATAATCCATAGCAGCGGTTCTGTAGGCGAAGCAGCAAACTGCTGGAAGTCGTTCACGTACTGCTCTGGTGTTTTTCCGGCAAATCCGTTCATTCCGGCCACATAGGCATAGTAAAGAGTCCAGCCGCACACAACGGCATAGTAGCTGAGCACCAGCAGACCTGCCACAACAGGCATCAGCCCCATCAGTCGCCAGCCCTTGTGCCCGCCACTCAAGCGTTCGAACGAGTCCACCACGTCTTTCTGTCCGTATCGTCCGATGGTAAATTCCGTCAGCATCACAGGTGCTCCGAGAACAATCATGAATAATACATAAATCAATATGAAAGCAGCTCCGCCGTTTATTCCCGTCTCCGTCGGGAAACGCCAGATATTGCCCAGTCCCACAGCAGAACCTGCCGCAGCAAGTATAGCTCCTATCTTAGATGAAAAACCCATTTAAAAATTTGAGAAATGAAAATTAAACCCCTTAAACTCTTAAACCTTTAAACTCTAAACTTTACCAATTAGTTCCTGCTCTTTATCTTCCATTCGCCGTTCTCTTCTACCACTTTCATCACAGCACTTTCCTCCGTACTGTCCGAATAAACAACGATATAATGCACAAAACACGCCGAATCATTTTCCTCCTTCACCACATCAGTCATTCTCACATAAGCCACCGTGCCATGTTTTTTCTCCTGATAGTCGGCAAACTGCTTGTGCATGGCTATAACCATCTGCTGCTGCACAGTGTCGAGTTCCACACTGTAATCCACATCGTTAACGTACGCCTCATAATCGTTTGTCAAATAACGCTCCGTAAGAGCCCTGTTAACAAATTCCTTCAGTAACTCTTCGCGGGTTTTCTTCTTTGCTCCGCAGCCTAGAAGCACTGAGAGTACGGCAAGCACAGCCAAACAGCGCACAATTCTTTTACTTCTGTCTGACATAAACATTAATTGGCGTACCACGGAAATCCCAATTTTCTCTGATTTTATTCTCCAGGAACCTGCGGTAAGACTCCTTCACGTACTGCGGCAAGTTGGCATAGAAGACGAACGAAGGCACACGGGTCTCCGGAATCTGCATGCAGTACTTTATCTTGATATACTTGCCCTTCAGTGATGGTGGCGGAGTAGCCTCTATGATAGGCAGCATCACCTCGTTGAGTTGGCGGGTTGGTATCTTCTTCACCCTCATGTCGTACACCCTCTGAGCCTCCTCGAGCACCTTGAAGATGCGCTGCTTTGTCACTGCTGATGCAAAGATGATGCTGAAGTCGGTAAACGGTGCAAAACGTTCGCGGATAGCATGTTCGAAGTGGCGTATAGCCTCGTTCGACTTGTCCTCTGCAATGTCCCACTTGTTCACCACCACTACCAGACCCTTCTGGTTCTTCTGCACAATCTGGAAGATATTTATGTCCTGGCCCTCAATACCTCGGGTCGCATCCACCATCATAACACACACATCCGAATTCTCTATGGCACGGATACTGCGCATCACACTGTAGTACTCCAGGTCTTCGTTCACCTTGTTCTTCTTGCGGATTCCAGCAGTATCTACGAGGTAGAAATTAAAACCGAACTTCTCATACTTTGTATAGATGGAATCACGGGTAGTACCAGCTATGTCAGTCACCACGTTTCGGTTATCGTCGAGAAAAGCATTGATTATAGACGACTTTCCTGCATTCGGACGACCCACCACGGCAATTCTCGGAATCTCCTCCTCCACTACCTCTGTCAGTTCTTTCTTAAAACTGGCAACCACCTTGTCGAGCAAATCGCCCGTTCCGCTACCCGAAGCCGAACTGATACACATCGGGTCTCCAAGTCCCAGACTGTAGAACTCAGCAGCATCGTAGCGTAACTCGTTTGTATCCGTCTTGTTAGCCACCAGAATCGTAGGCACCTTGCTGCGGCGCAGTATGTCGGCTACCTGTTCGTCCAGATCTGTCACGCCCGTCTTCACATCCACGAGGAAAAGAATCACGTCGCACTCATCGAGCGCGATCTTCACCTGCCGACGGATTTCTTCCTCGAACACATCGTCAGAGTTCACTACCCAGCCGCCCGTATCTACAACGGAAAACTCCTTATTGCACCACTCGCACTTACCGTACTGGCGGTCGCGCGTCGTGCCAGCCTCATCGCTTACAATCGCGTGTCTGGTCTTCGTCAGTCTGTTAAACAGCGTGGACTTCCCCACATTCGGTCTGCCCACTATAGCTACTAAATTTGCCATCTTTAATCTATTATTTCGTTGCAAAGATACGACTTATTATTCACATTACAAAAAAATGCGTCCTTATACAAAAGGCAGCAACCCGAAGGTCACTGCCCTATTATCTATTATTCAACTAAAAAGTTATTAATAGCTGTCTTGTGTCATAACGGTAATCTTAGAGTAGAAGGCCGGAATGTTGTAGATGCTTTGACTGGTATGAATCGGAGAATTGGATATCAGACTGTTTACAATCATAGCTGTGTTGTATGCCATGTCCTTCAGGTTCTTGTCGATGGTCATGGTCTGCATGCCGTTCTTGATATTAGCCTGCGCCATAGTAGTATTGTCCTGACCAGTGATGACCGGCATGTTTGTAAAACCTGCTTCGTTCAGGGCTTCAATGGCTCCCTGAGCCAAATTATCGTTGGCAGCAAGAATCATATCCGGACAGTCGCCAGTTGAATAAGCGGTAAGACGGTCCTGCATGGCTTTCTTGCCGTCGGCAACACTCCAACTGTCAGCCTTCACCTGACTGTATTCCTTCTTGCCACTCTGAACATCGAGATTTCCGTCAGCAATGTATTTTCCGAGCAGTTCCATAGCTCCGTCATAATAATCCTTAGCATTGACATCGGTCTGAGGACCTTCAAGAATTTCTATGGTCATGGAAGCGGCTCCTGTAGAATGGAAATGATTGAGGAGGAACTGGGCCTGAGTACGCCCTATCTCCTTCGGGTCGGATGAAGAGATATAAGCTACGCGAGGATTATCAAGGATAATGCGGTCATGGCATACTACCTTTACATCAGGATGTTGCTCAAGCAGTCCGGACTCATTGATTTTCTTATAGTCAATAGCTGTCAGCAC
>DEJD01000102.1:2294-6253 GCA_002353215.1 Prevotellaceae bacterium UBA2757 | reverse complement strand
CTCTGGAGCAACGTAGAAAGTGGTGTTGAAACCGTACATATCCATAATGGCCTTCAGATTTGCCTTATCTACAGCCCAACGCGCAAGACTGGAATCGTCGGGAAGCAGCACAGCCACTTTTTTCTGATTATTATTATTGTTATCATCACTGTTGCTGCACGATGTCAGCCCTGTAATCAATGCTCCAATCATCATGATGGTGGCAAGCAACAAAAAGATTCTGTTTTTCATAATTTGTAAAGATTTTAATTTCTGCCCGCAAAGATACAACATTATATTTATTTCCAAATACTTTTCAACAAAAAAGGCAGCAACACGAAAGTCGCTGCCCCTAAAGTTGTATTTATCAGACTGGTTACTTCACAAAGATCTTCTTGCCGTTCTCAATGACAATGCCCTTGTAGTCAGAACCTACAGGCTGACCGTTGACGTTGTAGCGAACTGCGGCAGAGGAGGTCTGGTCGGACAATACATCCTCAATACCTGTAACAACATTGGAAAATTCCAGTTCAGTAATCCACAGTTGGGAACCCGGCTCAGATGCGCCCATACCGTCAGTGCTCGAACTCAGGCCGCTGGCACTCGATGTAATGTCGATAAAGTATGCCTCAATATCCCAGTCACGACTGGATGAAGGCCGACCATTCTCATCCACAGTAAGGTCAATGTAACCAAATGTCCAGTCGCGAGTTTCACTGGAAATCTGCTTACGGAACTTAATGGTACGAGTTACGTCAGGCACGACTACCAGGTCCTCGTTAAACTGAATAAACACCTGTGCCACGTCATTGCCGACTGGTTCGTATTTATACCAGAAGGTGAGATATTTTGCAGGGATGCTTTTAGCCGGAATACCCTGTTCGTTTTCCTGGCCGCTCATCTTCGAAAGGAATCTGTCGGTAATAAGCAGAGATGTAGTATAAATCACGCCTGGCATACCTGCCAACGACATGTCAATGGTCTTAGATTCGAGCAGAGCTGCCGAGGAACCGGAGGTGCGACCCTCAGCCTTTGTAACGCAACCCGGAACCAGGATATTTAAAGCGTCCCAGTAGCCCGAAGGTGAAGTGTAGCTTAAGCCGCCCATCTCTGCAGGCAGCGTACGGGTTTCCCAACTTGAAAAATCGCCATTAGGCACCGGCTGTGCCATAGCCTGAATGGAAATAAGTGATAATAATAGAGTAAAAATCTTCTCTTTCATACGCATGTAATTTTAATAGTTAGTAATTATGTAATTAATAATAACGCAGCAAAGATATGCTTTAACTTTATCTTAACAAGCAAAAAAAACATTTTATTTGATATAATTATATTTTTTGATGTATATTTGCCCACACTTTCATACAAAACAACTAACAACCTCTAAAACACTAATCATTATGGCTAAAGAACTGAAAGGCTCGAAGACCGAGCAAAACCTGTGGGAAGCTTTCGCAGGAGAATCGCAGGCAAGAAACAAGTACACCTACTACGCTTCGAAAGCCAAGAAGGACGGCTACGAGCAGATGGCACAACTCTTCCAGGAAACTGCTGACCAGGAGAAGGAACACGCTAAAATCTGGTTCAAACTCATCCACGGCATCGGCAGCACTATCGATAACCTTAAAGACGCTGCTCAGGGCGAATACGACGAATGGACAGACATGTATCCCCGTATGGCTCGCGAAGCCAGAGAAGAAGGATTCGAAGAAATAGCACAACTCTTCGAAGGCGTTGCAGCAATAGAAAAAGTGCACGAGGAGAAGTACAAGAAACTTTTGGAAAACATCGAACAGGGCATCGTCTTCTCACGCGACGGCGACACCATCTGGCAATGCCGCAACTGCGGACACATATACATCGGAAAGCAAGCACCCGAAATCTGTCCCGTTTGCAACCATCCGCAAGCCTACTTCGAACTGAAGAAAGACAATTATTAATTCATCTCAGGGTGCCCAACGGTACCCCCGCTGATAAAACTATTCCCATCCTCTCTACACACAAAGACCTCAGATTAATACAGTCCGAGGTCTTTTATTTTCTATCTTCCGGATTCATTACTCCGGATTATAACCGAACAGGTTCAGTTCTTTATCCGAATTGCGCCAGTCCTTATCCACCTTCACAAAAGTCTCCAGATAAATAGTCTTGCCGAAGAAACGCTCCAGACTTTTACGAGCCTCCGTTGCCACCTTCTTCAAAGCCTTACCCTGATGACCTATGATAATACCTTTCTGACTATCGCGCTCCACATAAATCACAGCATTGATATGAATGTGGGTATTGTCCTCCTGGAAACTCTCCACCCCTACCTCAACGGAATACGGAATCTCCTTATCATAATAAAGCAGAATCTTCTCACGGATAATCTCCGACACAAAGAACCTTGCCGGCTTATCCGTCAACTGGTCTTTCTCGAAATAAGGCGGACACTCAGGCAGCAGTTCCTTTATGCGCTGCAACACAGGCTCCACATTGAATTTATGCAAAGCTGAAATAGGCAGAATCTCTGCCTTCGGCAATATCTCGTGCCACTGTTCCACCAGTGCCACGAGGTCTTTCTCGTTACTAAGGTCAATCTTATTGATAAGCACAATCACCGGAACATCCATCTTATGCACCTTCTGCAGGAAATCGCTGTTCTTATCAACCTTCTCCACAGGATCTGTAACGTAAAGCAACACATCAGCATCCTGAAGAGCACTTTCCGAAAAAGCGAGCATCGACTCCTGAAGCTTATAATTCGGTTTCAGCACACCTGGAGTATCACTGAAAACGATTTGAGCATCTTCGTCGTTTATGATTCCCATGATACGGTGACGAGTAGTCTGCGCCTTGAACGTAGCAATCGAAATGCGCTCGCCTACAAGCTGATTCATCAACGTAGACTTACCCACATTCGGATTGCCCACAATGTTTACAAATCCTGATTTATGCATACTTTATTCAATTGTTTAATTATATAATTCCGCCCCTTCCGTTATATAAAATCAAGAGCGCAACGTGTTTATGCGATGCGCTCTCACTAATGTTATGTCGTTTGTTTTACAATCACTATTTCTGCAGTTTGCGTTTTGCATACCACTCTTCACGACTAACCTTGCCTTCCTTGTAGAACTCAGGAGGATTATCAGCAAACTTACTGCCGTCATATCCCCAAATCATGTAACTTGCTCCCCAAGTGAAACCAGCACCGAAAGCCGTAAAAATCAGTTTATCACCACGCTTCAACTGTGGTTCATACTCCCAAAGACAAAGAGGAAGAGTTCCGCCTGAAGTATTAGCCATGTGGTCGATATTAATCATCACATGATCTTCATCCACTCCGATGCGACGGGCAACAGCACTCTCGATGCGGACATTTGCCTGATGAGGAATCACCCAAGCAATATCGTCCTTAGTAAGATTGTTGCGCTCTGCAATCGTAGCAACAGCATCAGACATGTCTGTTACAGCATGCTTGAACACTGCACGACCTTCCTGGTAAACAAAGTGGAGACGCTCATCGACAGTCTCGTGACTCGGCATACGAGCCGAACCACCTGCTGCCATATGAAGATTGTCATAACCCTGACCATCTACACGAAGATAACTGTCCATAAGACCGAAACCCTCTTCAGTACCCTCCATCAGAACACATGCAGCACCGTCACCGAATATCGGGCAAGTGTTACGGTCCTCATAGTTCGTCATCGACGACATATGATCACCGCCACAAATGATGATACGCTTGTAGCGTCCGCTACGGATAAATCCCGCACCCGTCTCCATTGCATAAAGGAAACCGGCACAAGCTGCCTCCATATCGAAACCGAAGGCTTTCTTCAAACCTATGTTTCCGATAATCAACGAAGCAGTTGATGGAAAATGATAGTCAGGAGTAGTTGTAGCACAAATGACAGCCTCTATGGTGTCAGGATCGACCTTTGTCTTGTCGAGCAACTGACGCACAGCCTTGGTCATCATAAATGATGTACCAG
>DEJD01000102.1:0-2277 GCA_002353215.1 Prevotellaceae bacterium UBA2757 | reverse complement strand
CCCTCTTCGGGCTTCAGAATGTGACGAGTCTTGACACCAATACGCTCCATAATCCACTCATCGCTCGTATCAACGATAGTGGACATTTCATCATTGTCAAGAATATAGGTTGGAACCCATCCGCCTACACCCGTAATAACTGCATTTATGTTTTTCATCAGAGATGAACAGTTTTTTTAGATTGCGTCTTCCTTTACAATTGCAACCTTGCCGCGGTAGTAACCACATGCAGGACATACAGTGTGATATACGTAGAATTCACCACAATTTGGACATACTGCAAGTGTTGGAGCTACTGCACCATCATGAGTTCTTCTTTTTCTAGTACGTGTCTTTGATTGTCTTCTTTTAGGATGTGCCATTTTCTATAAATGTTTTAATTAAGTTTTAAATTCTTTAATGCTGCCCAACGGTCATCCACAGACTGTGAATCACCATCGGCATTTGAACCATAGTCTTCATCATCCTCCTGATTGCTTCGGGCAACCTGATGCTTGCTGAGTTGTTGCATCATCGATTCATCACATTTCCCAGGTTCGTGACAAACCGTAATCGGCATGCTGAGAGCTATAAATTCGTAGATGAACTGTGCAAGGTTTATATAACCTTCTGTCTCAGGTACAATAACACAGTCACCCTCATCGGAATATTCTTCGCCAAGTTTGACAAGCAATTCGTCACTGGTCTCAATCCGCAATTCAAGATCGGCAAGACACCTGTCGCACGGCACTGTAATCACTCCTTCTGAACTAATCTGAAACCTAAACAACGAGCCGGTGTTCTGGCAATCAACAACAGTATGTATATTACCACAATGTATAAGTCCGTCTAGTGCTTCGAAAAAACTGTCGTCCAAAATCCATTCAAGACGCGAGTTCTGAAGCTTAGAACTCAACAAATCGACTCTATAGGCATCTAACTTGCTCATTTGGGGTGCAAAGTTACGAGTATGCGAGAGAAAAAACAAATTTATTGATAATTTTCCTTTGTTACCTCTATTAATTATTCTTCTGCAATTCTATACGGAAAGTAGTACCGACATTCAACTCCGAATCCTTAACATATATCTTTCCATGATGATACTCTTCAATAATACGTTTTGCAAGAGAAAGACCAAGTCCCCACCCTCGTTCCTTTGTCGTAAAACCAGGTTTGAAAACAGACTGGAAATTACTCCTCGACATTCCCTTTCCAGTATCAGATACTTCTACATACACATTCCTCTCTGTTTCATCAACATATATATCTATCTGACCAGAACCACCCATTGCATCAACGGCATTCTTGCACAAATTCTCTGCTACCCATTCAAAAAGACTAGATATCAGATTAACCATAACAGGAGTATCTGGGAAGTGAGTAATAATCTTTACCTTACGACTTGTACGCTTATCCATGTAAGCGACTACACGCTCCAACACATCTAAGATGTTTTCCTGCTTCGGTTCAGGAACAGAACCAATCTTAGAGAACCTCTCCGCTATCCTCTCCAAACGTTTCACATCCTTCTCCATTTCCGATATAAGTGGATCGTCCGGATAAGCCTCCTTAAACACTTCATTCCAAGCCATCAACGAAGAAATAGGAGTTCCCAACTGATGCGCTGTTTCCTTAGACAAACCAACCCATACCTTATTCTGTTCCGCACGAGTCGTAGCAAACAATGCAAAAATAGATATCAGCACAAAAAGACAGACAACACATAACTGAATATACGGATATACAGCAAGACGACGCAACATAATAGACTCATCATAACACACAACAATGTAATCATCTTTATCGTAGTCCGTCGTCATATCTATCTTTATCTCCTTGCCTGCAGCCCTATAGTTTGCCGCTAACCGGGAAATATATGCGATAGAATCCTCACTTTCGCGAAATTCTTTTTTTATATTCCTGAATGTCAACACCTCACCCTGCTTATCTAAAACTATTACAGGAATTATATGATTACTGTTAAGAACTCGAATCACAAGACTCAAATCCGTGTTTTCATCAGCATGATTAAGTGAACGCATAGCCTCCGACCATATCTCTACCCTTTCTCGCTCCTCTGCCTCCAAATCACGAATCATCAGACTGGACACAATAAGCGATCCGATAGCTATACATATAGCTACCATGACTATGACATACTTTATATGTTGAATACGTTCAAACATCTGTTACAACAGAAAATCCAGTAACATTTAATGATTCACTGCGCAAATGTACAACTTTTCTTATAAAATGAAAACACCAAATGCCATAAAACATCGAGAGCCCTCCGTACAG
>DEJD01000031.1:6211-6442 GCA_002353215.1 Prevotellaceae bacterium UBA2757 | reverse complement strand
TTAAGCTTGCGAAACTTAAATTAATAATGATATGAATTGCCATTTATATCGTTCGCGATGCAAAGGTAAGGAGAATAATTTATATCGCAAGCGATTTATCTGTTTTTTTTGAAAAATACTTTACTTTGAGTATTGGGCTATACTGAGTGCATAACCTTTTTCTGTGTTTGTTTGCGTGTCGATACTTATATCGGGGTGTCGTGTAAGAAGTCCTTTGATGTCGTCTGTGAT
>DEJD01000031.1:1052-6144 GCA_002353215.1 Prevotellaceae bacterium UBA2757 | reverse complement strand
AAGGCAACGGGTGGGGCATCTGCAGATTTTACTTGACGGATTTCCTCTTCGTTGAGCACATAGTTCATCAGACTCTCATTGCCTCGTCCTATGCTTTCCACATCGATGCCGATAGGTTCTGTGCTTACGGCAACAGCTATGGCATTCTTGCAGTGACTGATATTGAAATGTATTTCTGGGTGTTCCTGCAGGGTTGGTTTGCCGTGTTCGCCAATAAGGAAATGAGGTTGCGAGTTGATTCCATACTCCTCTCTTAACAGGTCGCAGAGCATGAGATAACTGAATGCACACTCTACCTGACCAAGCGAATACTTGAAACGGAGTGCCTTTTCACGTCGCCAATCAGGCAGTAGCGACAGAGCTCTGGAGAGTTCTTCGTTGCTGATGTGTTGAATATCTTCTTTTATTGCATATCTCATTTGGCTGCAAAAGTAGAAATTAAATACAAATTGTGGAAATATGTATGGCTGTTTTATATATATATAAAGATTTTTCGCTCAAAACTTTAAACTTTCAACTTTAAACTTTCAGCATTTCACTAATTATGCCTAACTTTGCCCCGTTTTATACATATTTATGCAGATATGAACGTACGACAACAACGACTGACCCGAATCCGAGCCATAATCGGAAGCCAGCAGATATGCAATCAGGACGAATTGTCGAGTGTACTTGCTAAGGAGGGATTTACCCTTACGCAGTCCTCGATTTCGCGCGACCTGAAACTTCTGAAGGTGGTGAAGGGTACTACCAGAGAAGGCAAGTCGATATACATGCTACCGGAAAGTCCCTACTACCGTCGTGTAAGTGATACGAACCGTATGGGACAGGCTATCCAGCGAGAGGTTATACAGATAACCATCAGCGGTCAGTTGGCAGTAGTGAAATGTCGTGCCGGATATGCTGCGGGAATAGCAGGGGAGATAGACCGTTCGTCTTTCTCCGAAGTACTGGGTACAGTAGCTGGTTACGACACTATCTTCGTAGCATTGGCAGAGGGGTATGACCCCGAAGTGGTGGAATCCAAATTAAAGGCTTTGGCGATTTTTTAATTGACAATTGATAATTGAGAATTGATAATTAGCCTTGTGGGTAAAAGTTGAAAATTGATAATTAAGAATGATATACAGCGACGGAATTAAGATTATTGTGGCTGATGCAAGCCATGAGAAGTATGTAGATTTGATTCTCGATACTATCCGTGAAGCAGCTAAGAAGCGTGGAACAGGTATCGCAGAACGTACTCATGAGTATGTAGCTACTAAGATGAAAGAGGGAAAGGCAGTTCTTGCCCTCGATCCAAGTGTGCAGACTGAACTGGGCGAGAAGTTTGTCGGGTTCAGTTATATCGAGACTTGGGGAAACAAATCGTATGTGACTACGTCGGGTCTTATCGTGCATCCTGACTATCAGGGACGCAACATTGCTACCCGAATCAAGGATCATACATTTACTTTGGCTCGTGTCCGATGGCCTCATGCAAAGATATTCTCGCTGACAAGTGGTGATGCTGTGATGAAGATGAACACAGCTTTGGGTTATGTACCTGTAAGTTTCGGACAACTCACCGATGATAATGCATTCTGGCGTGGCTGTCAGGGTTGCGTGAACTATCCGATTCTGGAGATGAAGAACCGTAAGTTCTGTATCTGCACAGGTATGCTCTACGACCCAGAGAAACATCCTTCAGAACCAACTCCGCTGAATGTGTTTGAGGAAATAATCGACGAGATGAAACGGAGAGGAATGAAAGTTGATAATTGATAATTGACAATTGACAATTGATAATTGATAATTGATATATAAAGATGGAAAAGAAAAAAGTTGTAGTTGCCTTTAGTGGCGGTTTGGATACATCTTACACAGTGATGTATCTTGCAAAGGAAAAAGGTTATGAAGTATATGCTGCTTGTGCCAATACAGGCGGTTTTTCAGCAGAACAGTTGAAGACAAACGAAGAGAATGCCTACAAACTGGGTGCTACCAAGTATGTTACTCTCGACGTTACTCAGGAATATTATGAGAAGTCGCTTAAGTATATGGTGTTTGGAAATGTATTGCGCAACAACTGTTACCCTATTTCAGTTAGTTCAGAACGTATCTTCCAGGCACTTGCCATAGCTCGTTATGCTCGTGAGATTGGTGCCAGCGCTATCGCTCACGGTTCTACAGGAGCCGGTAACGACCAGATTCGTTTCGACATGACTTTCCTCGTAATGGCTCCAGGTGTTGAGATTATCACTCTGACTCGTGACGGAAACCTTAGCCGCCAGGAGGAAATCGACTATCTGAACAAAAACGGATTCTCTGCAGACTTCACAAAACTGAAGTATTCATACAATGTAGGAATCTGGGGCACTTCAATCTGTGGTGGCGAGATTCTTGATTCTACTCAGGGTCTGCCGGAATCAGCATATCTGAAACACCCTACAAAGCAGGGTTCTGAAATCCTTCGTCTTGGTTTTGAGAAGGGTGAACTCTGCAGCGTAAACGGAAAGAAATATACTGATAAGATAAAGGCAATCCAGGCAGTAGAGGAGATAGGTGCTTCTTATGCTATCGGTCGTGACTGCCATGTTGGTGATACTATCATCGGCATCAAGGGTCGTGTAGGTTTCGAGGCAGCTGCTCCAATGCTTATCATCGGTGCACACCGTTTCCTCGAGAAATATACTCTGTCTAAGTGGCAGCAGTACTGGAAGGATCAGGTAAGCAACTGGTATGGTATGTTCCTCCACGAGAGTCAGTACCTCGAACCGGTAATGCCGGATATCGAGGCTATGCTTACTTCTTCACAGCGTAACGTAACTGGTGAGGTAACTCTCCAACTGCGTCCTTACTCATTCCAGACTGTAGGTGTTGATTCTCCTAACGACCTTGTTAAGAATAAACTCGGCGAATACGGAGAAACTGCCAAGGCTTGGTCTTCAGAAGATGCAAAGGGATTCATTAAGGTTACTTCAACTCCACTTCGTGCATACTATCTTGCACATCCAAACGAAGAAAGATAAATAATATGGAAGAAAGAAAATTTTATCTGTCATCAACCGACAAGAAGATTGGTGGCGTTTGTGGAGGTATTGCAGAATACTTCGGTATTGATCCATTGTTGGTAAGAGTAGGTTTCCTGTTCTTGTTCTTCGGAATGGGTTGTGGACTGCTTCTCTACATCCTGCTGTGGATTCTTGCTCCAAGAAGTGATAGACAAAACGGTTATCAGAAATGAATAAGATAAATGTAGGAATACTCGGTGCTGCCGGTTATACAGGAGGCGAACTGATTCGTCTGCTTGTCAACCATCCTGAGGTGAACATCGTTTTTGCCAATAGCGAATCGAATGCTGGCAATAAAATATATGATGTGCACGAGGGACTCTTGGGCGACACAGAAATGGAATTCACCAGCGAAATGCCATTCGACAAGGTCGATGTGGTGTTCTTCTGTTTCGGACACGGAAAGAGTGAGGCATTCCTGAAGGAACATGCTATCCCTGCCAATGTGAAGATAATCGATATGGCGCAGGACTTCCGTATCGCAGCTCCTACTCACGACTATGTATATGGTCTGCCTGAGATTCACAAGGAACAGATAGCGAACTGCATGCACCTTGCCAATCCTGGTTGTTTTGCTACTTGCATCCAACTCGGACTGCTTCCTGCAGCAAAAGCCGGACTGCTTACCCACGACATCGCCGTGAATGCCATAACAGGTAGTACAGGTGCAGGTCAGAAACCGGCTGCAACCACTCATTTCTCTTGGCGCAACGACAACTTCTCTGTGTATAAGTTGTTCACACACCAACACTTACATGAAATCTGTCAGTCGCTCAACGAACTCCGTCCTTCTACCACACCTCGTGTTGTAGATACCCTCAACGAAGGATACGAGACAGACGGAATCACCGTTGACTTCATACCATACCGAGGTGACTTCCCTCGTGGCATATTCTGCACAGAGGTAATCACTCTCGACACTCCGCTCCCTGCAGAAAAGGTAGTGGAAATATATAAGAACTTCTATTCATCTGCCGCCTTTACTCACTACAGCGATAAGGCACTCGACCTGAAACAGGTAGTCAACACCAACAAGGCACTCGTCCACGTAGAGGTGTTCGGCAAGAAAGTCGTAGTCACCAGTATCATCGACAACCTGCTCAAAGGTGCTGTAGGTCAGGCAGTACAAAACATGAACATAATGTTCGGCATCGATGAGAAAGCCGGACTCAATTTAAAAGCATCAGCATTCTAATGGAACTATTTGACGTATATCCTTTATTTGATATAGCTATCGACCACGGCAAGGGTTGCCAGGTGTGGGACGATAAGGGACAGCAGTATCTCGACCTCTATGGCGGACATGCTGTAATAAGTGTTGGACATTGCCATCCTCATTATGTGCAGGCAATGAAGAATCAGCTCGACAAACTCGGCTTCTATTCCAACTCAGTTCAGAACCCTCTTCAGAAGGAACTGGCAAAACGACTTGGCAAGGCTTCCGGATACGAAGACTACCAGCTCTTCCTCATCAACTCAGGTGCAGAGGCAAACGAAAATGCCCTGAAACTGTCCAGTTTCTATAATGGTCGCACTCGTGTCCTCTCCCTCGAAAAGGCATTCCACGGACGTACCAGCCTTGCTGTTGAGGTTACCAACAACCCTAAGATTATTGCCCCAATCAATGCCAACGGACATGTTACCTATCTGCCAATCAACGACCTTCCTGCATGGGAGGCTGAACTGAGCAAGGGTGATGTATGTGCCGTTATCATCGAGTGCATTCAGGGTGTAGGCGGCATCCGTCTGGTAAACAAAGAATTCATGCAGGGCATACGTCAGCTTTGTGATAAATACAACACAGTGATGATCTGTGATGAAATACAGTGTGGCTATGGTAGAAGTGGAAAGTTCTTCGCACATCAGTATTTCGATGTAAAACCAGATATGATTACTGTTGCCAAGGGTATCTGTAACGGTTTCCCGATGGCCGGAGTACTCATCGCGCCTAAGTTCAAACCTGTATATGGTCAGCTCGGTACTACCTTCGGTGGCAACCACTTGGCTTGTGCCGGAGCAATCGCAGTGCTTGACATTAT
>DEJD01000031.1:758-1031 GCA_002353215.1 Prevotellaceae bacterium UBA2757 | reverse complement strand
GAAAATGAAAAACTCGTTGAGAACGCAGCCGCAGTAGGTAAGTACCTCATCGATACACTGACTGCAGAGATGAAAGCCGGCAACCTGCCTCATGTCGTAGATGTTCGTGGCGAAGGACTTATGATCGGCATCGAACTCGATATTCCTTACAAGGAACCTCGTACCCGACTGATAAAGGAACAGCACTGCTTCACTGGTTGTGCAGGCACTAACATCATTCGTCTCCTGCCGCCACTCTGTCTCAGTCAGGCAGAAGCAGCCGATTTCATCGAG
>DEJD01000031.1:0-704 GCA_002353215.1 Prevotellaceae bacterium UBA2757 | reverse complement strand
CCATACACCATCAACGTAAGAGGTCGTCTGTTCGACCTCTCTACGCCGCAGGTGATGGGAATACTCAATGCGACACCCGACTCGTTCTATGCTGGAGCCCGTCATCAGACGGAAAGCGACATACGTAATAGGGTAGAGCAGATATTGGCTGAAGGGGGTACTATGATTGATGTGGGAGCCTATTCCACCCGTCCTGGTGCCAGTGATGTTCCTGTAGAGGAAGAGATGGCTCGTCTTCGTCAGGCAATGACTATCGTTCGCAGTGTGGCACCGACAGTGCCAGTAAGCGTCGATACCTTCCGCAGTGATGTGGCTCGTATGGCAATTGAGGAATTAGGTGCCGACATCATTAACGATGTGTCTGGCGGTGAAATGGACGAAAATATGTTCCCGACCGTAGCTCAGCTCGGTGTGCCATATATCCTGACCCATAATATGCCCACAACCGATCTGATGCCTGAGATGCTCCTTTACTTCTCTCGTCGCATTCAGCAGTTGCGCGATTTGGGACAGAAAGACATAATCCTCGACCCCGGTTACGGATTCTCCAAGACCTTGGAACAGAACTACCAGCTCCTTGCTCACCAGGATGAACTGCTCATCTACGAACTGCCCATCCTCGTTGGTGTCAGTCGCAAGAGTATGATATACAAACTCCTCGGTTGCACTCCGGAAGAATCACTCAACGGAACTACCGTACTCAA
>DEJD01000025.1:11718-13697 GCA_002353215.1 Prevotellaceae bacterium UBA2757 | reverse complement strand
CTTTAACCTTTAACCGTTAACCGTTATATTTCCTCCTCCCATGAAATAAAGAAAATCTATTGAGTCGCCTTCTGCAATTTGGATATTATCCCACTCGTTGCGATCTGCAAATTCTTCATTCACTTGTACAGAAACCATCTCTGGTTGCTGCACATTATTATTCTTAATCAGTTCTGATACATTAAGAGGCAGTGTCACTTCCTGAGCCTCTCCGTTTACATAGATTTTTGCCATTGTCTTCTGTTTTTTAAATGTTACTAACTGTTTTTGTCTGATCCGTTTTTGCGGTGCAAAGGTACGATGTTGTAACTAATTGTAAAATACCGCAGTAGAGGTAATTTGCATACCACATGTGTGGTATGAAAAATACCAAATTAACGCGATTGTATCATAGTGGTAATTCTCCTTACCTTTGCATCGCAAAATCAAATAAAAAAAAAGTAAAGTTATGGCACAAATTGCAAAGAGTCTGATTGACTTGATTGGAAACACTCCACTGCTGGAGTTGACGAATACCGAACGCGAACTGCACCTGCAGGCTCACGTGATAGCTAAGTTGGAATACCTGAATCCGCTTCGTTCGGTAAAGGACCGTACTGCTTTGGCTCTGATAGAACATGCAGAGAAGAAAGGGCTGGTAGGTCCGAACACAACCATTATTGAACCTACTTCTGGAAATACTGGCGTGGGGTTGGCTTTCATTGCTTCTATTCGCGGGTACAAATTAATATTAACTATGCCCGACTCGATGACTATCGAACGCAGAACTCTGCTCAAGGCTCTTGGTGCAGAACTCGTACTGACTCCAGCTCACGAGGGTATGAGCGGAGCTATACGTAAGGCTCAAGAACTTGCCGACGAAATAGGGGACGCATACATTCCGCAACAATTTGAGAATTATGCCAATCCGGATGTGCACCGCAGGACGACCGGTCAGGAGATTGTGCGTGATACGAACGGTAAAGTGGATTTTTTTGTTGCTGGAATAGGTACAGGCGGAACCATTACAGGAGTAGGGTACACCCTGAAACAAAATAATCCGAATGTGAAGATTGTTGCCGTGGAACCATATAGTTCGTCTGTGCTCTCAGGCAATAACCCTGGACCACATAAGATACAAGGTATTGGTGCCGGTTTTGTGCCCAAGATTCTGAATCAGGAGGTGTACGACGAAATCCTTCGTATTAAAGATGATGAGGCTTTTGCCGCCAGCAGACTATTGGCTCAGAAGGACGGAGTGCTTGTCGGAATATCGTCGGGTGCTGCTGTCGCAGCTGCTATCAAACTGGCTCGCAGACCAGAAAACGAAGGTAAGAATATCGTGGTGCTGCTGCCTGACACAGGTGAGCGATACCTTAGTACTCCATTGTATAATCATGCATAAGAAGTGGTAAATATGGCTGAGACAAAGAAACTGTCACTCATCGCTTTTAGTGGCGATTTTGACAAACTGACTGCTGTGTTCACTCTTGCTACAGGTGCGGCTGCTGTAGGATATGAGGTGAATATTTTCTTTACGTTTTGGGGACTCGACGCAATAAAGAAGAAACTGGGGCGCTCACCACTTGGCAGCAACTGGCTTACGAAACTTTTCGGAGTTATGATGGGCGGACTACATGCAACACCTACTTCGAGATTCAATTTCTTCGGTATTGGTCCTAAGATTTTCCGCAGTCTGATGCGTAAGAATAATGTTGCAACACTCGAGGAACTTGTTGAGGCTGCAAAAGTGCTGGGCATCAATCTCTATGCTTGCGAAATGGCTATGCACGTTTTGGGACTTAAGAAGGAAGATTTCATTCCTGAGGTGAAGGATGTGCTCGGAGTAGCTTCTTTTCTGAAACTGAGCGAAGGGGGTAGGACTCTGTTTATTTAAACGAAAACGAAAACCAAAACGAAAACTTTTTAAGCGTTAACCTTTAACCAATAACTAATGCATAATTCATAATGCATAATGCATAATTTCCAATTTTCAATTT
>DEJD01000025.1:7202-11701 GCA_002353215.1 Prevotellaceae bacterium UBA2757 | reverse complement strand
ATGGCAACAAAAGTATTAGACATTACAAAAGAACATTGTCCAATGACCTTTGTAAAAACAAAGATAGAGTTGGCAAAACTGCAGGAAGGCGATATCCTTGAGGTATTACTGACTGAGGGCGAACCTCTGGATAATGTACCTCGAAACGCAAAAGAACAGGGTTATAACGTGCTTTCTGTAGAACACGTGGAGGGTACTACCCATAAGGTGACAATAAAGAAATAATAGTTTTGAAAAAGAATATTAACATTTAAAACAAATTGATTTTATGGCAGATTCAAATCTTCAACGCAGTGTAACTACTGCTACAGCCAGAAAACTGGCAACCACAACTAAGACGGCTCCGCAGATGGGGTCTATTACTCCAAGACTACTTCTGAAACTCCTGCCTTGGGTGCAAGTGAGCGGCGGTACATTCCGCGTGAACCGTACTAAGGTAGAATTGCGTAAGAGCGAACGACTTCCTATTCAGTACCTGAACGGAGTTCCCAGTTTCTCAGCTAAGAGTCTGAAGGCTATTCCGCTGTTCTCTGAATTTGCTGACGAGATAGTGAATCGTCTGGCTCGTTCGTTTGAAACTCAAGAAGTTGAGATAGGCGACCTCTTCGTTGAGGAGGATAAGGACAAGCAGAAATTCTTTATAGTTGCCAGTGGACAGGCAGAAGTAATCAGTCGTGGTCCCCACGGAGAAGAGTTGCGTATAGCTCTCTTAGGAGAAGGCGAGTATTTCGGAGAAACAGACCTGCTTGATGATGCTGAATCAACCGTTTCGGTTCGAGCCGTTACGCCTACTGTGTTCCTCTCGCTGAAACTGTCTGAATTGGAGAAGTTCATAAAGGAAGTGCCTGATTTCCGTGAGACTTTCATCAAAGCTGTTGACAAGCAATTGCGACTGAAGGCTACTGTGAATGATCATGGCGAAAAACATATCGACCTTGTATCAGGACACGAAGAGGATAATGTGATTCCTGAGACTTATATTGATTATGAGGAACAGCCAACAGAATATTCGCTTAACACTCTGCAGACTGTAGTTCGTGTACACACTCGTGTGAGTGATCTGTACAATAATCCTTATAACCAGCTTGAGGAACAGCTGAGGCTTTCAATTGAAAGTATTAAGGAACGCCAAGAATGGGAACTGATCAATAATAAGAAGTTCGGTCTGTTGGCAAGTGCTAATCCTGCTTATCGTATCACTACCCGTTATGGTTCTCCAACTCCAGATGACCTTGATGAGTTGCTTTCACTCGTTTGGAAAGAACCTGCATTTTTCATTGCACACCCTCGTGCAATTGCTGCTTTCGAACGTGAATGTACTTGGCGAGGAGTTCCTCCTGTGACTTCCGACATCTTTGGAACTAGAGTTATTCTATGGCGCGGTGTTCCTATCATTCCAAGTGATAAGGTAGAGGTAGAAGGACAGTATCTGACTGGTCGTGGAGTGGGTACTACGAAGATTATCCTCGTAAGAGTTGGCGAGAAGAATCAAGGTGTGGTAGGACTTCACCAGAGCGGAATACCTGGCGAGGTAGCTCCTTCTCTTTCTGCAAGACTCATGGGATTGGATAAATTCGGAGTTGCTTCATACCTGCTTACTAAATATTTCAGTCTGGCTTCACTCACCGACGATGCTATTGCTGTGTTGGAAAATGTAGAAGTCGGTTATTATCACGATTATCAGCATCGTAATAAAGTAGAAAAATAATGATAGAACAAATCTATAGTCCTCAAGCCATAACAGACGAATATGTGTTTGATATTCTGAAACGACTGGCTCAAGACAACTGTCCGGCAGAACTGAAGGCTGAACGCCAGGAACTGATTCCTGACGAACAATTCAATCTGGATGCTCTGATAAATCTTGCAGTACCGTCGCTGAATGGTTCCAATTCCGAGAATGCCATATCGAAATCCCAGGATTTCGGTATTGGCATTCCTGAAACGGACAAACTGCGCGATTTGCACTACGAAGAACTGGATACTCTCAATACTGACGAGATAAAGAAGGATTTCCCGGTGCTGCAGCAGAAAGTGAACGGTCATGATCTGGTTTGGCTCGATAATGGTGCTACGACACAGAAACCTAATCAGGTGATTGACAAAATTTCGGATTATTATCGCACATATAATTCGAACATACACAGAGGTGCACATACTCTGGCTGCAAGAGCTACGGATGCATATGAGGAGGCAAGAGAGAAAGTGCAGCGATTCATTAATGCTGCCTCATCTGAGGAAATCATCTTCGTAAGAGGTACTACCGAAGGCATTAACCTCGTTGCTCAATCGTATGGACGACAGTTCCTTACTCCAGGAGATAATGTAATTGTTTCGACTTTGGATCACCATGCGAATATAGTCCCCTGGCAACAGGTTTGTCACGAACGGGGATGTGAACTGAAGGCTATCCCGATTGACAAAAACGGAGATCTGATTCTTTCTGATTTTGAACGACTCATCACTCCTCGAACGAGATTCGTAAGTGTAGGACATGTAAATAATACTTTCGGCACAATCAATGATGTACAACGGATTATCGAGATTGCTCACTCGCATAATGTTCCTGTGCTGATTGATGGCGCACAATCGATTGCGCACACTCAGGTGGATGTACAAAAACTTGGAGCTGATTTCTTTGTGTTCTCAGGACATAAGATTTATGGTCCAAACGGAATAGGTGTTGTTTACGGTCGTAAGGATCTTCTTGACAAGATGCAACCCTGGCAAGGAGGTGGTAACATGATAAAAGATGTGACCATAGAACGTACGGAATATAACCAACCACCAGCAAGGTTCGAGGCAGGGACTCCAAATGTGGCTGATGCCATAGGACTCGGAGCTGCTCTGGATTATGTTAGTCGTATCGGACTCAGAAATATTGAGCATCATGAACACCAGCTGACAGAGTATGCTCGTGAACAATTGGCTCAGATAAAGGGACTTACATTACTTGGTAATCCCAAAAACCGTGTGTCGGTTGTGTCGTTTGTCCTCGATGGAATACCTGTTCCGGAAGTAGGAACTCTGCTTGATAAGGAAGGTATAGCTGTGCGTGCCGGACACCATTGTGCTCAACCTGCTCTCCGTGCACTCGGATATGAAATGTCGGTTCGTCCTACATTTGCACTCTATAACACCAGGGAGGATGTGGACAAACTGGTTATTGCTGTACGAAAAATTATAGGCTCACGATGAAATACGAAACAAAAGTATTGTCAACAAAGTATCAGAAACCAGATGCTTATGGAGCTCTTGCAATGCCTGTATATCATACAGCCTCGTTCGAGTTTGAAAATGCTAAGGCAATGAGCGATGCTTTTTGCGGACGCTCTATGGCTCCTTCGTATTCACGAATAGCAAACCCCACAACCACTCATCTTGAAGACAGGGTGAGATGGTTGACGGGGGCTGCTACTGTGACTGCTCTAAATACAGGTATGGCTGCCATATCCTATGCTCTCACAGCTGTTAGTGCTGCAGGACTGAATATTGTGGCTTCGAAACATCTGTTTGGTAACTCTGTCTCGTTGCTTAATGATACGCTGAGGAATTTTGGTGTGGAACCACGTTTTGCAGATTTCACAAACATCTCTGAGGTTGAGAGCCTGATTGACGATAAAACTTGTGCACTTTTCTTCGAGATAATAACAAATCCGCAGTTGTTTGTAGCTGATATCAAAGCTATTACCGGTGTGGCTCATTCGCATGGGGTTCCTGTGATTGCTGATACTACAGTTGTTCCCTTTTCGGAGTTTCATGCAAGGGATTTCGGAGTTGACATTGATGTTGTTTCGAGTACCAAGTACATATCCGGTGGCGGTACCGGTTTGGGTGGTTTGCTGATTGACTACGGACTATTTGACTGGTCACAGTCGCCATCTGCTGTTTTACAACAACGAGTTAAAAGAGTAGGAAAGAAAATGGCATTTTCTGCGCGAGTAAAAACAGAATTGGTTACGAATCTTGGAGCTCTGATGACACCACAAGTGGCGTATATGGAAACTCTTGGACTCGATACTTTGGATATAAGGTATCGAAGACAGGCAGGGGGTACTTTATGGTTAGCGGAACAATGTCAACAGTTGCCTGAGATAAAGCGTGTTAACTATACTTCTTTACCAGATAATCCGTTTTACATACTCTCGCAACAACATTTCGGAAAACTTTCAGGTGCTGTGTTTACCATAGATTTGGCATCGAAAGAGGATTGTTTTGTTTTTATCGATAATTTGAACATAATCCGAAGAGCTACAAACCTGTTTGACAGACATTCGCTGGCTATCCATCCTGCATCAACAATTTTCGGACTATTCAACCAAGAACAACGGGAGAAAATGTCGGTGCCTGATACAACTGTAAGACTGAGTATCGGACTTGAAGAGCCTGAGGATTTGCTTGAAGATATCAAACAAGCTCTTGCTTCTATATAAAAAATGTTATGCTATGGCATAGCATTTTTTTATTTTGTGTATATTTGCACCGATTATCAACCTCTA
>DEJD01000025.1:6751-7181 GCA_002353215.1 Prevotellaceae bacterium UBA2757 | reverse complement strand
TATTATCTGCTTTTGTGGGGACTGTTCCGATATGCGCTCAGGATAGTGCTCTGGCTGATTCGATTGTGAAGTATCAGATGGCGAGTGGGGGATGGGCAAAGAATCAGAACTGGCTCAATGGGTGCGACCAAAAGTATATGGCGGAGTGTATGAGAACTGGTGTGGGCAGTACTATTGATAATGGTGCTACTACATCGGAACTGGAGGTGCTGGCAATGACTCTGAAAAAAAACAGTAAACCTGAGTATTATACCGCTTTTGTGAGAGGTGTGCAGTATCTGCTGAATATGCAGTACGATAATGGCGGCTGGAGACAGTTCTTTCCGCAGAGATCGAATGAGTCGTATGCCAATCATATTACTTTCAATGATAATGCGATGGTGAGGGTGATGCGACTGTTGTGGGATGTGGCAAACAGTAAAGGTGATGT
>DEJD01000025.1:0-6717 GCA_002353215.1 Prevotellaceae bacterium UBA2757 | reverse complement strand
GGGGTGGAGTGCATCCTGAATTGTCAGATAAAGGATAAGGAGGGGAGGTTGACCGTTTGGTGTCAGCAACACGATGAGAATACTCTCCTGCCAGCTTCTGCACGGAAATATGAATTGGCTTCATATTGCGGTTTCGGTGAGTCGGTTGATATTGTTATGCTGCTGATGGATATTTTAGAAGAGACACAGGATTTTACAGGTACTGGTGTGAGCAGAAAACAACTGAAAGGTAGTATCGAAGCAGCAATAGAATGGTTTGAAACGCACCCCATACGCGACAGGAAGATTGAGTACTTCACCAATGCCGATGGTAAACCAGACAAGAGAATGGTAGAGGAGAAGGGTGCTCCTTTGCTTTGGGCAAGATATTATGATTTGGAAAAAGGAGAACCTATGTATTCAGACCGTAGAGGTGAGGTTCTCCGTTCGTTTAATGATATCCAGTACGAACGCAGAAACGGTTATCAGTGGGTTGGCGATTCGCCTATGAAGGCAATAAAACGATGGAGATAATTGACAATTGATAATTGACAATTGATAATTGATAATTGAGAATTAACTCCTAACTCCTAACTATATTTCACTTAAAGAATTTGTCGATGTTGACGACTACTCCGATGGTGGCAGTAGTGCCTGTTGTGGTGGGGGAGTTGGGGTAGTAGTTTTTCGGAATGTAGTTGAAGAGGTTGTCAACTGCAAGGTTGAGTGATATGCCTTTTACGAACCGCTGCGAGAAACTTACTTTCCAGATGTTGTAGCCTTCGTAGTGCTGCTGACGGATGGAGGTCAGGCTGGTAGTGGTAAATTCGGCTGCATCGACAGGGGAAAGCCAACGACCGGAGATGGTTGCTGTGATTCCGTAATAATCTGTAAACTGATGGTCGTAGTCGAGGCGCCAGGTGAGAGAGTGGGGACGAGCCTTTGTAAGGTCAGGTTGTGATCCTTCAACAATATTCTTTACGAAAGCATAGGATACTCGCATGCCGAGTCCGTTGATGTGATGCAACTGAAGGGTTGCATCTGCACCTACTATCTTCTGATTTGCTACGTTTATATATTTCAGATATGAGTATTGGTCAACTGTAACACTTGCTGTAGTGATGTAGTCGTTGAAGATGTTGAAATATCCTGTGGTAGTAAGACAGTATTTCAGTTTGTCGTTGAACGAACCATAGTTGGTCCAGGAAAGTGAGAAGTTATGGTTGTTTTCGCATTTAAGGTCGGGATTTCCGTAAATCATAAAGATACCTCCCATGAAGAAGTTCATGTAGAGTTCCTTGAGTGAAGGAGCGCGGAATCCTGATGCATAGGAGAATCGGATGCTGTGTTTGCGAATCTTATACATAGCTGCTATCTTCCATGTAGGCAGACCTTTCCGGGAGGCGGAGAAGTAGTCGAAACGCAATCCGCCAATCATATTCCAGTGTTTGCTTGGTGTATAGTCCCATTGAACGAATGCATCGTAAGAGTTCTGTGTGTGATTCTTGGCCTGGTCGGCAAACTGATAGGACATGAGGTAATCATTCATGTAGTCGGCTCCGGTAGTGAGGTGGGAGTTCCATGAGGGCATATCTACATTATAGAGGGCACGACCTATGTTCTGACGGTTGGAATAGTCGCGTATGTCGCGATGTGTGTTCAGGGCGAAGTCGCTCTTGTCGTACTGGTCGAAGCTATAAGCTACTTCAAGATTCTGCAGAGGAGTGATGTTCCAGTTGGAACGGGCTCCGTAGTTGAGGTCGCGATAACGTTCGTGACTGAATTCGCTGTTGTTGCGTTCGCGGAAGAAATAACCCACACGGCCTGTCAGTTTCCAGTCTTCGTTTACTGTCCAGATGAGTCGTTCCTTCACGTTGAAGGACTTCCCGGCATATGCTGTGTTGAGGGATGATTCCTCGCCTCGAAGGGATAGGGAGTCGTTATTGGTGTATTGAATTGATGTGAGGGAGTTGACTTTGCCTATGTTCACATCTCCGCTGGCTCCATGACGCCATTCGCGGGTCTGTCCTTCGTAGCGGCTATGTGCTTTTGCGCTCCATGTGTCGGAGGGTGACTTGGTGATTATGTTTATCACTCCACCCATTGCTGCAGAACCATAAAGGGTGGATGCTGCACCTTTAACAATCTCGATACGTTCGATGTTTGACATGTCGAGACGGGAGAAATCTATGTTGTCGATTGACTCTCCAGCCATTCGTTCTCCATCGACAAGGAAGAGGATGTTGTTGCCGTCATACCCTCCCATATTGAGCACCTGTTGTCCCATGGAATAGGTGAACTCCAAGCCGGGCAGTTCCTGCTGGAGCATATCCTTTATGTTTGTGGCATCTACCTTTTCTATGTCTTCAGCTGTGATGACTCTGGTGACCACAGGTATATCTGCAAGTGCTTTGGGGGTGCGTGTAGCTGTGACAACTACTGTGCTGAGGTTCATATCCTTTTTGTTCCACACGACTGTGTCGGCTGGATCTGAAGGAAGAGTTTCAGCCAGAGCAATTACAGGTAGCAGTGCTAATAATGTGATAATATGTGTGATTCTCTTGAATTCCAAAACTTATTGCTTGAATATTGGATATTTGTAGTTTATCGTCAGATAGCCCTTGGTGCGATATTTGTCTTTTGCCATGAAGTCGTCGAGTTGGAGTGCTGCATATGTTCCATCGGCAAGCAGCAGGAGTATTACGTTTGTGTTGGTGGTGTATGTAGGTGGCATATAGCTGATATCGACGTTTATCCATCGGCTTGCTTCTACGTTCTTATAACTTGGTGCATAGACGATGTATCCTTCGAGCATATGGGACATATCTACCCAAATGGCTTCGTCAAGATATTCATCTGTTACCCATTGGGGATTAGTCGGCAAACCTGCTGCTTCAAGTTCTGTAATGGTTTTGTATGAAGTCATTATGGCTTTGGCTCCGTTTGTCTTGATGTCGTAGCGATGAATGGCTATATCCCATTTTGCAGGTTTCCCTGTTTCGCTATAATCGTCGAGACTGATTTCGGAGGTTGTAGTTGTCGGTGTTGTGTTGTGCAAATCGATATATATCCATTGGGTGTAGCTGCGTGCATCCAGATATATAGAAGAGACAGTAGTTGTGTTTTCTGCGTCTTTATTTTCCGGGTTGCCTCCGTCGAGTGTGTCGTCGTAAATTCCACCCAACATATCGCAGGCTGAGAATAATCCCCCGAAGAGGATTATTCCCAGTATGCATAGAGTTTTATTGATTATATTCTTACTGAATATCATTCTGTTATTAGTTTCCGCTGTTGACTACAGTATCGAAATCCTCTGGGTTGAGGTGGATCGTGATACCACCCATGACTGGAATGCTGATTTTACCTGTAATCTTGCCGTTCATGACGCTTGCTTCGATAGTAGCAGTATATTCTTTTGTGGTATTGTTATTATGGTTTACGATTGTAGCTGTTCCGTCACCATATAATGTATATTTGTCAGAGTTGATATCTACCTCAATATTCTTAAATACGTATGTGCCCCATGATGGAGTTGACTTAGAAGTGTACTCTATGTTGACTTTCACGTATCTGCTTTCCGGGCTGGCAACGATGACCATTTTCTCGCCTGAAGTGGCGTAGGATTTTGGCTGGAAGTAGTTGCTGGCATTGTCAACATATGAATTGATGTCGTAAGTCTTTGATATTTCTACTGCTACTGGCATTCCTCCGATAATGGTGGTGATGGTTGTACCACCCTGCATGAGTGCTGGAATTGTGAATACGAACTGTCCTTCTTTTGATGAGCCTGTTACTGTTGCATCGTATGTCTTGGCTTCGCCCATGGGTTCCATTGTCTGAGGGTTGCGACGTGGTACAGTAAGGGAACCGGTTTTTGTGGTGAGGTCAAACTTACCTGTACCCCACATAGGAGATGTGAAATAAAGGCTGTCGAATGATACTGTAGTGCCGTTAACGGTTTTCTGGCCTTTTCTTATCTCTATCTTCTCGTTGGCATCGTACATGGTAGAATAAGCAAATTGTACTACTCCCCATCCTGATAATTTGGAGAAACTTACTGTACTTGAACTGCTGCCCTCAGTGCCTCCAGTGTTTGTTTCTGGATTGCTCTTGTTGTCGTCACTACCACAAGAAACCATTGTTGCAGTCATTGTGAATGCTGCAAATAACAAGCTCAATAGCTTAATGTTTGATTTTTTCATAATGAATGATTGTTTGTATGTAAAAATTAAAACTTATTGCTGTTTCCTAAATTGTGTGCAAAGGTACGGCTCTTTTCGCCTTCTTGCAATACACAAGTTTAGGTATAAACATTCAGGATGTAAGTATTTGAGTGATTTGTTCGAGGTATTTCTGGTCTGTCGAATCGAAGGTGTTCAAGTCTTTACTGTCGATATCCAGTACTGCGATTACCTCGCCATTACGTTTTACCGGAACCACGATTTCGCTTCGGCTGAGACTGGAACAGGCTATGTGACCGGGAAAGGCATCTACATCGGGAACGATAACTGTCTGCTGTTCAGCCCATGCTGTGCCGCAAACTCCCTTGCCGCGTTTGATTCGGGTGCAGGCAAGCGGACCTTGAAAGGGACCCAGCACCAAGACTCCATCGATAACACGATAGAAGCCAGTCCACCAGAAATGGAATGTCTCATGAAGCATGCTCGCAATATTTGCCATGTTGGCAATCATGTCTGGTTCGCCACTAACCACAGACTGTATCTGCGGAAGAAGTGTGGCATATTTTTCTGTTTTGCTGCCTTCGGATATGTTTAATTCTTCTGACATAGTACGTTTACTTTATTTTTTCTCTGTACTCAGATGGGGTGACTCCTTCATTGGTCTTGAAGAAACGACTGAATGCTGAGAGTTCGTTGAATCCCATCTGGAGGGCAACCTGTTGTATTGGCATCTGTTGCATGTGGCGCAACATAGATTTCGACTGAATCATCACATAGTTGTTTATCCATGTGAGTGCCTTGATGCCGGTTTGCTTCTTTATGATTGCAGCAAAGTGCTTGGGAGTGAGTCCGAAAAGATCTGCATAGTATTGTACTTCGTGGCTCTCGCGGAAGTGCTCCTCTATGGCTTTGTAGAAACGGCTGAAGAGTTCTTCGCGAGGTACTAGACTATCTTCTTTGCTTTCGTTGCTTATGCGGTATTCCTGCAACATCTGGAAGAGTATTTTCAGGAGGTCGCCCTGCATATCGCTCTGACTTGGAATGTTCTGCATGGATATGTCGGAGAGTACACTGAAGATGTGAATGATGACTTCAAACTGTCTGTCGCTCAACTGGAGGTCGGGCTGATTGCGGAAGTGCATTATGCTCCGATAAGTGTCGGAATACAAATGGCGCAGGCGTTCCAAGAATGTAGCTGAGAGCATGATTACCGTTGACTGGAAGTCCCCGGAGGATTCTCTGACGCAAAGTATACGGTGGGGAGTAATCACTGTGATGGTGTGTTCCTGAAAAACGGTAGGACGCATATCGTATTCTGTGCGCAACCATCCCTGACGGGTCAGAATGATGGTTGTCATGGGTGATGTATATGGCTCATCATACAAAGGCATACGACGAATGTCATCGAATACCATCATTCCTCTGCGCTCAATTTCATCCTGTTGAGCTATCATAGGATGTATTTTGTACTGTTCTGCCATAGTTGTTTTGTTTTTCTACTCAAAAAACTTGTGCAAAGGTAGGATAAAATTTGACAATAATGGCATGGAAGAGGAAGAATTTGCAAAAAATCTTTACAATTTTTCTTCTTTTATTTAACAAAAGGTCGGATTTTATTGTTTTTATTTTTGTGCAAAATAAAACAACTCCCACAAAAAAATGCGGGAGTTGTATTAGAGAAGCTGATTTAAAATGCAAATCAGATGCCTAGGTCTTTCTTGATTGCATCAACTTTGTCCTTAGCAGTCTTGACAGCTCCGTCGTAGCACTTAGCGCATTCCATTTCACCCTTTACTTCAACGTAGAACTTGATCTTCGGTTCTGTACCAGAAGGACGAACGGAAATCTTTGTGCCGTCAGCAGTGAACCACTGGAGGACGTTGCTTGTAGCAGGCATGTCGATAGCAGTTTCCTTTCCGTCTGCAACCTGCTTGAGTGTCTTGTAGTCCTTGATGCATACAACAGGGCTGCCACCAAGCTGTGTAGGAGGATTCTTGCGGAAGTCTTCCATCATCTGCTTGATTTCGTCAGCACCAGACTTACCTGGTTTTGTAACAGAAATAGCATTCTGGTATGCAAAACCGTAGTCGAGGTAAATCTTCATGAGCAGGTCGTAGAGAGTCATGCCGTTGTCCTTTGCCCATGCAGCGATTTCGCAAAGCAGACAGATAGATGCTGGCGAGTCTTTGTCGCGAACCTTGTCGAATGGGAGGTAACCGAATGATTCTTCACCACCACCGATATATTTCTTGACTCCTTCAGAGAGTTTGATTTCGCGTGCAATCCACTTGAAACCGGTATATACATCGCGGATTTCTACGTTGTTGCGCTTTGCTATTTCTGCGATGGTCTCTGTGGTTACGATGGTCTTAACCATAAATTCGTTGCCCTTGAGCTGACCGAGTTTCTTTTTGTTCTCTATAATATAATATGAGAGCATGAGAGCAGTCTGGTTACCATTGAGGATGCACCATTCGCCCTTAGGGACACGGCAAACAACAGCGAGACGGTCGGCATCAGGGTCGCTGGCAAGTACGAGGTCTGCATTCAGTTTTGT
>DEJD01000008.1:14406-17047 GCA_002353215.1 Prevotellaceae bacterium UBA2757 | reverse complement strand
GACGAGGCTAAGAAGGCTATGAAGGCAAGCCAGAAGGAATTTGCCAAGAAACTCGCTTCATATGCTGACTGCTGGGTAATGGATGCATTCGGTACTGCTCACCGCAAGCACGCTTCTACAGCTGTCATCGCTGACTACTTCGACAAGAAGGACGTAATGCTCGGTCTGCTCATGGAGAAGGAAGTACAGGCTGTTGATAACGTACTGAAGAACATCAAGCGCCCATTCGTAGCTATCATGGGTGGTTCTAAGGTTTCTACTAAGATCGGTATCATCGAGAACCTCCTCGGTAAGGTTGACAAGCTCATCCTCTGCGGTGGTATGACTTATACATTCATGAAGGCTCACGGCGGTAACATCGGTAACTCAATCGTTGAGCTCGACAAACTCGATGTAGCTCTCGGAGTTGAGGAAATGGCTAAGAAGAACGGTGTAGAACTCGTTCTCGCTGAAGATTCTGTATGCTGCACAGGCTACGACTTCTCTACTTTCTCTGTTAAGCCAGGTGCTCAGGTTAAGATTTTCCCATCTAACAATATCGAAGACGGTTGGGACGGTCTTGATGTAGGTCCTAAGAGCCAGGCTAAGTTTGCTAAGGCTATCGAAGGTGCTAAGACTATCCTCTGGAACGGTCCTGCTGGTTGCTTCGAGTGCGAAGACTTCACAGCTGGTTCACGTGCTGTAGGTGAGGCTGTAGCAAAGGCAACTGCTGAAGGCGCATTCTCACTCATCGGCGGTGGTGACTCTGTAGCTTGTGTAAACAAGTTCGGACTTGCAGACAAGGTATCATACATCTCTACTGGTGGTGGTGCTCTGCTCGAGGCTATCGAAGGCAAGGTGCTCCCAGGTATTGCAGCCGTTAAAGGAGAATAAACATTGACTATAAACAAACTACACATGACAACAAAGACCTTAGCCTTCGTGGCAAAGGTTTTTGTTGTCTGTTTTTTAACTCTCGCCTGTTCAGGAAATAAAGAACAAGCGACAAGGATTACAGACGATTCACTAAGCATAAAACTGGCAGTGCTGCCAGTGGTGGACTGTCTGCCATATTATTATGCAACAAACGAAGGCATCTACGACTCGCTCGGCCTGCAAGTAAAACTGGAGACCTATGCAGCAGCAATGGATGCCGACACTGCGTTTTGCAAAGGACATACCGACGGAATAGTAACCGATATGGTGAAGGCATGCATCTGGAGGGCGGCAGGCGACAGTGTGAAGGTGGTGATGAGCGGCGAACTGAAACTATACCTGATGACTGCATTCAGTGCTCGAATCAGACAGACAAGCAGTCTGAAGGAAAAAATAATAGGCATCACACGCCATTCGGCTGTCGATATGTTCACAGACGAACTGTTGTGGCAAGCCCATTTCGTTTCTACAGACCTGAACAAGCCACAGATAAACAACCTGACACTCCGTTGTCTGATGGTAGATCAAAACCAATATGACGGAGCCGTAATGCCGGAACCATTTGCATCGGAATGCGAAGCGAGAGGTGCACGAAGAATAAAGAGTACAGACGAACTGAACCTGACACTGAGTGCAGTAGTGGTGCGCGACAGTGTGCTGAAGGCTCATAAAGACAACATACACCTGCTGCAGGAAGGCTATGACATAGCCGTGGAGAGGATAAACAAACTGATAAGTGACTACCAAGCCGAAGTGAACGACACTACCAGACTGTTCGGAGAACCCCAAGCCCCTACCCTCATGAGTTACCTGCCACAGGACATGAGAGTGGAAATTCCTGATTCTCTGGTGCAGTACCGCAAGATGAGCAAGGCAACCATGCCCGACGACTCCACCATGGCTCGAGTAGTGCGCTGGTGCAAAGGACGTGAACTGTTGAAAAAAGAATTCACAGCCAACGACCTGTTATACAAAAAAGAAATAACGGCTAAGGACAATAATAATAAGTAACAGACGTGAAGAAGACCCTTGCAGAATATATAAACAATCTGAAGAACCAGCTTTACACAATAGAAAACTGGGAACTCTCGGAGGCTGTAGAACAGATAGCTGAGACATACAAGGCTATGCTGCAATACATGACTAAGGGCGTGGAAGACCCTAATGCCGAGAAGATGCAAGGACAGCTGTGGACTCAGGCAATGAGTCTGCAACAGAGGGTGTCAAGACTGAAAAGACTGAAGGATTCGCCCAGCAGCAGATACAGCACCATGCAACGCGAAGTGCAGAATATGGACCTAAATGCCCTGTTGACACGACTGGAACTGAACGATGATGCAGAACGGGAAGAAGAGGACATAGTGAAACTGTTCAAATGGACTCTGACAAGCGACCAATGGAAGACTGCTGACTATGAGGTGATGATGCAACTGCTCACATCAAGCGATATAAGCGATAAGGCAAAGGCTGTGATGATAGCTGCAACAGGATTGGCTGCCCTTGATTTTCTGGACGAAAAGAAACTGATGCTCCTGCTCGATGCATATCTGATAGACAATAAGGAAATCAGTATGCGTGCACTCGTTTGCCTTATCCTGGTTCTGAGAAAAAACCAGGATGCAATTAATATGTACCCCGAGATAACAAGCCGACTGGAGATATTCAGTGGCGACGAAGGATTCGTTCAAGACTCTTACAACATACTCATACAACTGCAGATGAGTTC
>DEJD01000008.1:12894-14330 GCA_002353215.1 Prevotellaceae bacterium UBA2757 | reverse complement strand
TGGAGATAAACGAGAAGATGACAGAAAACGGAGAGAACCCGGAATGGCTGAAGGCCAACTCTGAAGACGACAGCAAGGCAGAGGAGAAAATGCGTGAGATGACTGATATGCAACTGAACGGAGAGGATGTGTATATGGCTACGTTTGCCATGCTGAAAGGATACAGATTCTTCAACGAGACTGCACACTGGTTCTACCCCTTCACGACTGACGACCCTGCCCTGACAAATATGAAAGAAATGATGGGCAGCGAAAACGGCCGTTTCATCAGAGCTCTGCTCAACAATTCACCATTCTGCAACAGTGACAAGTATTCTCTCTGTCTGCTCACTAATTCACTTGGCATGGGCGGTTTCGGTTCTATTGCACAACAGATGGAGGCTCAGATGGCAGATATGGACGAAGAGGAGAAATCTGCTATCTTAGACGAGAAAACCAATCGTCAGCATAAACGAAGCTATTACAGCAGAAGTTTTATTTTTGACCTTTACCGTTTCCATTATATATATGGCTACAGAAACGAATTCTACAATCCGTTCTTGGATGCTCAACAGAATCTGTTCAGCCCACTGCAGATAGCTCCACTACGTAATCTGGCAGGCAACAGCAGCCTGCTACTGGATCATGCCGAATTTCTGATGCGCAAGGAGTACTACGCAATGGCACTGCAGGAGTTTATCTTATATAGCAAGACTAACGAAGCTACTGCAGAACTGTACCAGAAAATAGGATTCTGTCAGCAGAAGTTGGAGAACTGGGAAGCGGCAAAGCAGAATTACATCATGGCAGACAGTATAAAGCCAAACTCGAAGTGGACTTTGTCGCACCTGGGAAAAGTCTGCAAGATGTCAGCTGACTACAAAACCGCAATGGACTGCTATAGTCAGTTGTGCGACATGGATGAAGAGAATATACATTATATGCTTCGACTGGCTGAGGCTCAGGCAAAACAAAATCTGCTCGGTGAAGCTATCAACACTCTGTATAAGGCAAATTATCTGTCGCCAAACTCTGATAAGGTACGTCGTCAGTTAGCTCTTTATCTGATGCAGAATAAAGAACAGGAGAAAGCTCTGGCATTTATGGATGCAGACATCGACAAGGGGGTGGCATACATGGTGATAGGCAATAATGCTGAAGCATATAATCACCTTAAGATTGCATTAACACAGGCAAAGGACAGAAAGGACTTTGCACAACAACTGGAACAGGCAGCACAGCCATACTATGATGCTGCCATGCTGAAAACACAACAAACAGAACTCTTATACGATAGTGTGATTACGGAATTGTAATCAGAACATGATTTCGTGGATGGTATGTCCACGAACGAATTTGCTTATATCAATATGCCCGCGAACTCCGCGAGCTGATCCAGAACCGGTGTATTGCCAGATAAGGAAGTCGTCGTTGTTGTTCAGAACAGGTTCCTCATC
>DEJD01000008.1:1198-12785 GCA_002353215.1 Prevotellaceae bacterium UBA2757 | reverse complement strand
TCCATATACTGATAGATGGACACGCGACGGGCAAGTACCTCTACGTCGATGATTGGAATGAGATCTTGTGGATTACCCTTAAGCACACTGCGGAAATTCTCAAACTGTTCACGTGCGCTGTAATTACCTCGGAAGAAATGATAACTACCAACTTTGAAACCTACGCGACGAGCCTCACGATAATAGGTTGAGTACATATTATCCTTGTTGCTCGCACCCTCGGAAGCCTTCAGATACAGATAACCTGCACGTGGGTCGGAAGCAAGAGCATCGAAGTTGACATGACCCTGATAGTGACTGATGTCGAATCCGTGCAAGCCCTCACCTGACCTATTCACTAAACGTGGTTTGTCAAGTGGTTTGGTATAGTGGTCGGGACGCGGTTTTCCCGGCTCCGGATCTGGGTCAACATTGCCATATATCATAACCTGTGTAACACGTTTCTTTTCTTTATCCTTCTTTGCAATAATACTCAGTGCAAAGAGGAATGCAAGCATGAACACAAGCGTTCTCAGTGGAAATCTTCGATTCATTCAGAGATAACAAAATGTTAATTATTCGCAAAGATACATATAAATCTTAATGTTCTAAATATTTATACCTATTTTTGTAAAAGTTTTTTTAAGTAAATGATGAATAAAGAGAATAAAACGCAATGGTTTGTGTTCTGCGGAGGGGGTATTTTACTCAAAGAACCGCAGCAGGAAGGTGCTCTGCACAGCATACCGGTTTCAGACACACCGCCTACAGAGACAAAGGAATGGACAAGCATACTAATACTGCCTAAAGGCGAAAACGGCATAGAACGTAAAGCTTACAGCATTGACAGTGCCGCACATATCGAAGGACATGTATTCGTAGGACTCAGGGAGTCGTTTGGCAGACTCAGTAAGACAGACTTCACGATGGCAGGCAAAGCATCGGAACTTCTCTACTGGGATGTTAACACCCGATACTGTGGAATGTGCGGAGCTCCGATGAAACGTACGACTGATATCAGCAAACAGTGTACGCACTGCGGAAAGGAAGTGTGGCCACAGGTTGCTCCTGCTATCATAGTTCGCATACGTCGCACGAACGACGAAGGAAAGGAACAGATTCTGCTGGTTCATGCAAGAAATTTCCGTCGCAGCGAGATGTACGGATTGGTTGCCGGATTCGTGGAGACAGGTGAAACACTGGAAGACTGTGTACGCAGAGAGGTACAAGAAGAAACCCATCTGAGGATAAAGAACATCCGATACTTTGGCAGTCAGTCGTGGCCTTTTCCCAGTGGTGTTATGGTTGGATTTACAGCTGACTACGATGGTGGAGAACTCGATATCCAAAAAGAAGAACTCAGCACGGCCGGGTGGTTTTCAAGAGACAACATGCCACCCATTCCTGACAAGATGTCTATCGCACGACAACTCATCGATGATTGGATTGATAATGGTTAAGGGTTAATGACTCTCGCTACTTGACCCCATAAAATGACAAAAGTGCCTCATTTCACAATGAAGCACTTTTTATTTTCAATAGGTATTAGTTTTAAGGTAAAAAAGATTGTATTCAGGATAACTGATGCAAAGGTATGTATTCTTTCATTTCGTGCAAACTATTTTGAAAGATTTTTTACCAAAGAATGGTAATTTTTGCTCACCACGTCTATTTTGCACCATATTTTTGTACATAAACATACTAATTTAGTCAAAATCCTACAAGGTAACTCCATTTTTGAAGATTGCTATCTCCTGATAGTTTTTCTTCTCGTTCCACGTAGGTTCACCATTGGCAATAGAGATGACTTTCTTCATGAATCGCTGGAACACGTCCTTCATGCTCTCGCCCTCAACGATGGTACCAGCATTGAAGTCGATCCACGTTGGTTTGTTCTGAGCAAGGTTGCTGTTTGTACTTACCTTCATTGTTGGTACGAAGGTACCGAATGGAGTTCCACGACCTGTGGTGAAGAGTACGATATGACAGCCTGCAGAAGCAAGGGCGGTACTTGCTACGAGGTCGTTGCCCGGAGCAGACAAGAGGTTGAGTCCTTTCACCTGAAGACGCTCACCATACTGGAGAACACCACATACAGCACTCTTTCCACACTTCTGAGTACAACCGAGAGCTTTCTCTTCAAGTGTTGAGATACCTCCTGCTTTATTTCCTGGAGACGGATTCTCACCTACAGGTTCGCCATGAGAGAGGAAATACTGTTTGAAGTCGTTCACCAGACTCACTGTCTGGTTGAAGAGTTCAGGAGTCTTGCAACGGTTCATAAGGATAGTCTCGGCACCAAACATCTCTGGTACTTCTGTAAGCACAGTCGTTCCTCCCTGAGAAACGATGAAGTCGGAGAAGACCCCGAGCAAAGGATTTGCTGTAATACCGGAGAAGCCATCGGAACCACCGCACTTGAGTCCTACACGCAGTTCGGAGAGAGGTATCTCTGTGCGTTCATCCTTCTCTGCTATAGCATAGAGTTCGCGAAGAATCTTCATCCCTTCTTCTACTTCGTCACCCACTACTTTCTGGCTAACCATGAAACGGATGCGTTCCTTATCGTAGTCACCAAGGAGTTCTGCAAACTTGTCCGGTTGGTTGTTTTCACAACCCAAACCAACAACGAGCACAGCACCTGCATTTGGATGGAGTACGAGATCGCGAAGAATTTTACGGGTGTTCTCATGGTCGTCGCTTAGCTGACTACAACCATAGTTATGAGGGAATGCCACGATGCGTAGCTTCTCATTACCCTTCTCCTGTTCGAGCTGAGTCTTCAACTGATTCACAATACCATTGACACAACCCACAGTTGGCACAATCCAAAGTTCGTTACGAATGCCAACATCGCCATTCTTACGTCGATAGCCTTTGAAGGTGAGTTGCTCCTTCGGGAACCACTCTTCATAAGCTGGGTTGGTAAGAGCATCAGCAGGAACTGGCTGATATTTGTAATCGAGCAAACCGGCAAGATTTGTCTTTATATTAGCATCGTAGATGAAATCGCCCTTCTTATGGTCCTCCTTCAAATGTCCGATTGGATAACCATACTTGATGATGTCTTCACCTGCTTTCAAGTCTTGAAGAAGAAGTTTGTGGCCAGCAGGCACTTCACCTGTAGTAGTTATATCTACACCTTCTACATTTACTGTTTCTCCAGCTTTAAGTGGTACAATTGCCACAGCTACATTGTCAGCAGGATTGATCTTTATTGTTTTCATATTGATTATAGGTTAGAGGTTACTGTTTACTGTTTACAGTTTACCGTTTACTGTTTAGAGATTAGAGGTTAGAGAAAATAATTGTCAATTATCAATTATCAATTGTCAATTATCTAAAACGGAACATCGTTTTGTGGTGTAAAGTCAGCAGCTGTCAGGCTATCGAATCCTCCGTCGTCGGGAGTTGGTTCTGTAGCCGGTTGCTTTGAAGTATTTATATTTGAAGAAGAGATAAGACCTTCGTCAAAGTTATCATCTAAGCTGTTTCCGTGGAGATCGAGGAAACGGGCATACTGACCAACGAATCGCATCCTAACGTCTTCAACAGAACCGTTACGGTGCTTTGCGATGATGAATTCTGCAACGCCCTTGAGGTCATTGCCATACTGGTCCTTGAATATCTTATAGTACTCCGGACGATGGATGAATGCCACGAGGTCGGCATCCTGCTCTATGGCACCCGACTCACGCAAGTCGCTCAACTGCGGACGTTTACTGTCTGCTTTATTCTCATCGTTACCTACACGGTTTTCTACCGAACGGTTCAACTGTGAAAGAGCTATGATAGGTATGTTCAGTTCCTTTGCAAGTCCTTTGAGCGAACGGGAGATGGTGCTGACTTCTTCCTGACGTGAGTTGTACGACATACCACTGGCATTCATCAGCTGCAGGTAGTCGATGATGATAATCTGCACTCCGAATTCACGCACCAGTCGGCGAGCTTTTGTACGCAGTTCGAAGACAGAAAGTGATGGAGTATCATCGATATAAAGCGGCGCATCGACAAGTTCCGTAATCTTTGTGTCTAACTGTTCCCATTCGTAAGGGGCTAATTGTCCACTCTTAATCTTTTCGCCAGGAATTTCGCAGACATTCACAATAAGACGATTAACGAGCTGCACGTTCGACATTTCGAGTGAAAACATTGCAACTGGAATTTTGTGGTCAACAGCCATATTCCTTGCCATAGAGAGCACGAACGCAGTCTTACCCATCGCAGGACGGGCTGCTATGATGATAAGGTCGCTGTTCTGCCATCCACTCGTCACACGGTCGATATCCTTGAATCCGGAAGTAAGACCGCTGAGTCCGTCGGTACGAGCGGCAGCCTTCTGCAACATGGCATAAGCCTCTTTGATAACAGGATTTATCTGGGTGAAGTCCTTCTTCATGTTCGTCTTCGATAGTTCGAAGAGTTGTCCTTCAGCCTGTTGCATCAGTTCGGCTATATCCTGCGAATCGTCAAAAGCCTGACGTTGTATGTTGCTTGAATAGGTAATCAGTTCACGAGCAAGTGCCTTCTGGGCTATGATGCGAGCATGATATTCGATGTGTGCAGAACTAAGCACCTTACGACTCAGTTCGGTGATAGCCACAGGACCGCCCACGAAATCCAAGTCGCCTGTCTTACGCAGTTGTTCTGTTACAGTCAGAATATCGACAGGACTATTCTCAGCTGCCAAATCGCGAATAGCAGCAAAGATTCGCTGATGCTTAGTATCGTAGAACGACTCTGGTTTCAGGTAGTCGGAAATCATACCGAACGCATCGCGTTCAATCATACATGCACCGATCACTGCTTCTTCGAGTTCGAGGGCTTGCGGTTGCAATCGTCCGTCTTCGCTTAATGGAGCTGGCGAAGTGCGTCTTGTCTGTTTGGGTGTTCTTGCTCTGTTGGTCTCCCCTGCCATCTGTCAATAATATAAATAATGTGTATAAACTAAATAAAAAATCTCGCTGTAAAATTCAAAGCGTGCAAAATTACAAAAGATTTTGAAAACTCTCGTCTTCCCTACTCTCTATTTTTTAAAAAAATTACGCTAACGAAAACACAAGAACTGTCCAGTCGTTTTTCGATAGTTGGGTAGTTAGGCGTAGTCCATGGTTCTCAGCCGCATTGACTACATCTGGCACATCAGAGGTGAAGAAACCTGAGGTGACGAGTGTGCCGCCTTGACGCAGATGAGCCTTGTAGATAGGTAGATCACAAATAATGATGTTTTTGTGGATATTAGCTACGATAGTATCAAATTCTCCACTTATAGCGGAGGCATCACCCTGCTGAACTGTGAAATTGGAAAGCTGGTTGAGCAGGAAATTTTCCTGTGTATTCTCAACACTCAACGGGTCGATGTCGATAGCTACTACCTGACGGGCACCATGCATAGCCATACAGATTCCGAGAACACCTGTGCCACAACCCATATCGAGAACTGTCTGTCCGGAGAAATGCTGCTGACTGAGATACTCCACCAGTTGGTAGGTGGTTTCATGGCTGCCACTGCCAAAAGCTCCACGTGGATTCAGACGAATACCAAATTCACGTTCGAGCACGGGGTCAAAACCGTTTTTCTCCCATTCTTCGTTCCAGTCCTTTCCAGCCACATCAGCAACAGAATAAGTGACAGTAGTGTCTGGTATGAAGAAATCTACAAGACACTGTCGAAGATTATCATCGGAGAACTTGCCAGCAGGAATGTATGCACGAAGCCCCTTCTCTGTTGGTTCGAAGGTGTCGAAACCGGTCTCGCCAAGCATAGCTGAGAGTACATCCTGTGCTACTTCAGACAACGGTTGTATATTGAAATCAATCTGTTTATAATCCATCAGTTCATGGTTTTAGAATAAACCATTAAGTAAAAGACATTAGTCTTCTCGTTGAATGGTCATATTAATCAAATCCTCATAAGTACCGTTGAACACATTAATATCTACGTAGCCTTTCACACCATCAATCTTGCCGGCATCGGTGTGTTGCCAGAAATGCCAGGGACCCTTGTAAGCAAGAGTATCTACATAGTAATGTGCAATCCAATAAGGATTCTTATCAAATTCGAGTGTCTGCAGATACTTCTGTCGGAATTTGAACGAAGCATAGAGCACGGGCTTTATGTGATAGTGTTCTTCTACAATTCGTAACCATATTTTCAGTTCTTTGCACAACTGGGCAGGAGTGAGGTCACCGATTTTCTCCACATCGAGAACAGGTGGCAAGTCATTCTCATCCAGCTGCACTATCTTACAGAAGAACTTAGCCTGTGCGGCTGCCGACGACTGGGGACTGTAGAAATGATATGCTCCACGAAGGATATTGTTCTTGCGGGCATTATAGAAATTCTGGTTGAAATTTTCGTCGATAATGTCCGTTCCCTCCGTTGCCTTCACGTAAATGAAACTGAGCGGAGCACCATGGATGCGAGCATTACGAAGCACCTCCCAATCTATTTCATCCTGGTAATGACTGATGTCGATGCCACGCACTGTGCCGTCGGGATACTGCACATGACTGTGCATAGCCTTGTTCCATAGTGGGAAACGGGGAATGACTACAGTTCGGACAAAAAATAGCACGAAGACTGCCACAACGATAGTTAGCAGGCTCCAGAACAGGTATGCAGAAAAGCGCCGAAACGCAGAAGAGAAAAACTTACTACGTTTCGACGTTTTCTTGCTTTTTGATATTTTACGATTAGGCTTGTTCAAGCTGCAAAGTCTTTGTAGTCTGATCGCAAACCTCAGATGGTCCCCAGTACTGAATTGGTCCAGGGTAAACGTAAGCTGTCTTCTTAGCCCATTCCTCACGCTTAGAAGCGAAGTACTTGAATGGAGCACCGTCGAGTTCTACAAGAGCCTTACGGATTACAGGCTTCATCTTACCGTTACGCTTTTCGAGGTTCATCATCATTGTAATAGGCACACCACCTGCAATCCACTCAGCAGCAGGCTTTGTAGTGTTCTTGATTACGGACATGTAACCAGTCTTGCCGTTTGCAATGAGTCGGCTTGCGTTGTAACCGAGAGAATAGCAGTAGTCAGCATCGTAGTTTGATGGAGCTGCACAACGTCCTTCGTAACCGAAGAAGTGGTGCTGAGTACCGAACTTACCAACATACTTGCCTTCCTTCTTCCACTCTGCTAACTTAGCAGCAACCATACGGCTGAGGAGTTTCTCTGTCTCGATGAGTGAAACCTGAACGTTTCCGTGTGGGTCGCGGTCGAGAGCCAGCTGGGCAGCTACGTCTGCTGGGAGTGATTCGAAAGTCTTGAGATTGTCAGCAGCGATGTGTGACTTAACATATGCAATCTGTTCGTCTGCATTGCTGAGAGCCTGTGCCTCTGGAGTAGCGAGCACGTCGTTGAGTTCTGCGATGAGCTTCTTGATAGCAGGGATAAACTCGATGATACCTTCTGGGATAAGAACAGTACCGAAGTTGTTGCCTTCTTCGGCACGAGCAGCCACAGCCTTTGCGATGTAAGTAACTACATCGTCAAGACTCATTGCCTTAGCTTCTACTTCCTCGCTTACGAGACAGATGTTTGGCTGACACTGGAGAGCACACTCGAGGGCGATGTGGCTTGCACTACGACCCATGAGTTTGATGAAGTGCCAGTACTTACGAGCTGAGTTACAGTCGCGCTGTATGTTACCGATAAGCTCTGAGTAAGTCTTACAAGCTGTATCGAAACCGAATGAAGTTTCAATTTGTTCGTTCTTCAAGTCGCCATCGATAGTCTTAGGACAACCGATTACCTGAACACCATACTTCTTTGCTGCATAGTACTCAGCGAGAACGCAAGCGTTAGTGTTAGAGTCATCACCACCGATGATTACGAGAGCCTTGATACCGAGTTCGCGCAGTATCTGGATACCCTTTTCAAACTGGTCAACCTCTTCGAGTTTTGTACGACCGGAACCGATGATGTCGAAACCGCCGGTGTTGCGATACTGATCCATGAGTTCTGGAGTAATCTCCATGTACTTGTGGTCAACGAGACCTCCAGGACCGAGGATGAAACCGTAGAGTTTGTTGTTTGGATTGAGTGACTTAACACCGTCGAAGAGTCCAGAGATTACGTTGTGACCGCCAGGAGCCTGACCACCAGAGAGGATGATACCTACGTTGAATGGTTCGAGCTTTGGCTGTTCGCCTGCTTCGAAAGTGATAACAGGCATTCCGTATGTGTTAGGGAACAGTTCCTTGATTTCTTTCTGATTACCTACTGATTCTGTTGCCTTGCCTTCTACTGCAACTACAGGTCCCTGCAGAGCCTTAGGAAGTTTTGGCTGATACTGGGCACGTGCTGCCTGAAGAGCTGAAATTTCTGCCATGATAATATACCTTATTTAATTATTAAACTTATTTTTTTCTTGCCTCCTGAACATATCCAAGAGCTTCTTTACACTTGTCTGTGATGTACTGCCAGTCGCCAGCCTTCACTTTATCGCTTGGGAATAGTTTGCTGCCCATACCTACACAGAACACTCCAGCCTTAAACCAAGACTTCAGGTTCTCCTCTTCTGGAGCAACGCCGCCAGTGACCATAATCTTTGACCAAGGCATTGGAGCCATCAGACCCTTAACCATGTTTGGTCCGTAAACGTCGCCAGGGAAGAGTTTTGTGAGGTCGCAACCAAGTTCCTGAGCCTTGCCGATTTCACTTACGCTACCGCAACCTGGGCAGTAAGGAACGAGACGGCGGTTGCAGACAGGAGCTATCTCCGGGTTGAAGAGAGGACCTACAACGAAGTTTGCACCGAGTTGGATGTAAAGTGCAGCAGTAGGAGCATCAACAACAGAACCGATACCGAGTGCCAGTTCCGGACATTCCTTAGCTACATATTTAGCACACTCAGCAAACACCTCGTGAGCGAAGTCGCCACGGTTTGTGAACTCAAACGCACGTACACCACCGTCGTAGCAAGCCTTAATCACCTTCTTGGCAACTTCAGCGTCGCTGTGGTAGAAAACAGGCACCATACCTGTTGAGCCGATTTTCTGAAGAACGGCTACCTTATCAAATCTTGCCATATTTTGTCAAATTTCAAATTTTCAATTGTCAATTCACTTATCGCTGAACACGACCGTTAGCAGCACCGCCAGCCAGAGCTTCTACTTCTTCAACACTTACGAGGTTGAAGTCACCATTGATAGTGTGCTTGAGTGCACTTGCAGCAACTGCGAACTCGAGAGCCTCGCCCTGAGTCTTTTTTGTGAGAAGTCCGTGAATCAAACCGCCTGAGAAAGAGTCGCCACCACCGATACGGTCGATGATAGGATTGATGTCATAGCGCTTTGACTGATAAAACTCCTTACCGTCGTAGATAAGAGCTTTCCAACCGTTGTGAGTAGCTGAGAACGACTCGCGCAGGGTAGAAACAACATATTCGAAACCGAACTGTTCCTTCATCTGCTTGAAGATTCCCTCGTAGCCGGCAGCATTTGTCTCACCACCCTCTACGTCAGCATCTGGCTTGAAACCAAGACAGAGTTCTGCATCCTCTTCATTACCGATACATACATCTACATACTGCATGAGCGGACGCATGATGCTGATAGCCTTTTCGCTTGTCCAGAGTTTCTTACGGAAGTTGAGGTCAACACTGATTTTCACACCGTGCTTCTTTGCACAGATACAAGCCTGACGAAGGCACTCAGCACTGGCATCAGAGATAGCAGGAGTAATACCACTCCAGTGGAACCAGTCAGCACCCTCGAAGATTGCGTCGAAATCAAAGTCCTCAGGTTTTGCCTCAGCGATAGCAGAGTGCGCACGGTCGTAGATAACCTTTGAAGGACGCATGCTGGCACCTGTCTCTGCATAGTAGAGACCTATGCGGTCGCCGCCACGGGCAATAAAATCTGTGTTAACACCATAACGACGCATTGCGTTTACAGCAATCTGACCGATTTCATGCTTTGGAAGCTTCGTTACGAAGTAAGAGTCGTGTCCGTAGTTTGCGCAACTGATTGCGACATTAGCTTCGCCACCACCAGGAATAACTCGGAAACTTTCTGCCTGAATAAAACGATCGTTTCCACTTGGAGAAAGGCGGAGCATAATCTCGCCCATAGTAACAATTTTTGCCATGTAGATAATTGATTTTTTAATTACTAGTAATATAAATAATGTATAGTTCAAAGTCCCTTTTCCAAACTGTGTGCCTACTATTCGAGGCTACCCACAGCGCATAGCATGCAAAATTATACAATTTCAGCCAAAAGGCAACCATCGGAAAGTCATTTTTTTTCAAAAATTATCAAAATAGTAAGTTTTTTTTAATTTTGGTTTCATATTTAATAAAATACAAGTACCTTTGCAGGCATTTTGTCGGTTTTCGGACTTAATCGCAACGAGGAAGTTGTAAAAAAGGTATTTGTTTGGTATTATTTAAAGGGTAAAAAATGAGCATAGAAACTCAATCACGAATTCGCATCAAGGACATTGCTGAAATGTCTGGAGTATCGGTTGGCACAGTTGACCGTGTACTGCATGGACGCACCAATGTTTCAAAGAAATCACTTGAGAAAGTACAGAAAGTGCTGGACGAGATTAATTATGTGCCTAACCATTATGCTTCAGCTTTGGCAAGCAACAAAGTGCATAAGTTTGCAGCTATCCTGCCTATGCACGAAGCCGACAGCTATTGGGCTCGCGTAGAAAAGGGACTTTACGAGGGTGTGCGCAAGTTCAACGATTTCAAGATTTCCTTCAACGTATTCCAGTACGACCCTTTCAACGACGAATCATTCAAATCCGAATGCGACAACCTCATCCATTCCGAACCCGATGCCGTCATCATCGGTCCTATCTTCAATTATAATATAATGAAGAATTTTGTGGAGCGCCTTGATAAGAAAGAACTTCCTTATGCCCTGCTCGACTCCAACTGGTCAGACTTCAACCCTGTAACCTTCTACGGTCAGGACTCAATAAAGAGTGGTGAATTCTCCGGTCGTATCATGGAAATGGCAATTAAGGGTGATGCCGATGAAATAGCTATCTTCCGTGTGATGGGTGAAGGCCGTGTAGCCAGCCGCCAGCAGATGAACCGAGAGGTTGGTTTCCGCAACTACATGAAGGAGCACTGTCCGAAGTGTAAGATTCACGATGTGAACCTCTATGCTTACGATAAGGCAGGTATGAAGGAGATTCTGAAGGAGTTCTTCAAAGAGAATGCAGGTGTGCATTATGGAGTTTCGTTCAACTCTTCCATCCATCTCGTAGGTGAATTTCTTCAAACAGAAATGCCAAAGCGCAAGGTGTGTCTGATGGGTTACGATGCCGTAGATGCAAATGTGAAGTGCATCAAGGATGGTTCGGTTGACTTCCTTATCGCTCAGCACCCACACGATCAGGGTCTGAACTGTTTCCGCAGCATGTTCAATGCTTGTGTGCTCCACATAAAGCAGAAACGCGACCACTACGTTTCTATCGAGTTGCTCACAAAGGAAAATATCGATTTCTATACTGATTAATTATTTTAATCTAGATTTTGATTTTTTTTCAAGAATTAGAGAATTAGAGAATAAAAAAGCCAACACTTAACGGTGCTGGCTTTTACTTTCGCTGAAAGATGGAATATTTCTTTGAGCCTCTTG
>DEJD01000008.1:0-1038 GCA_002353215.1 Prevotellaceae bacterium UBA2757 | reverse complement strand
CTGAGCTAAAGAGGCGGGTGGACAAGCTTACTGCATCGCGTCGCTACAACCTGTTGCCTTTGCTGCGGTCAAGCCCTGGAGGATTCACAGGGAGCTGACCGTACAGGACTTGTCCATGTTTTTTCTTAAACCGGTGCGAAGGTACGAAATAAAACGGAATAAAATAGTATTCGAGGGTGTAAAATTAAAAAAAAATTAAAATTGTCTTTTTTTATCGCTAATTCTGTGCTAACTTTGGCTCAAATTAGCAAATCGAACAGATTCTTTATACATTATTTATATATAAAGGACACGAAACGGACTACGAAAGGTAGTACCTGAGCTATAGCAAATAACAATAAAAAACAATATGAGTTACGAAGTTTTTGTAATCGCAACGCGTCTATTAGGTTCTTTGGCCTTGCTCATCTTCGGTATGAAGGTGATGAGTGAAACCCTGCAGAAGATGGCAGGACCAGGTCTTCGTCACCTTCTGGGTCAGATGACCACCAACCGAGTTACAGGCATGCTCACCGGTGTATTGGTCACGGCAGCTGTTCAGTCTTCTACAGCCACCACGGTAATGACCGTATCGTTTGTCAACGCCGGTCTGCTTACCCTTGCCCAAGCCATTTCCGTCATCATGGGTGCCAACATCGGAACCACCCTTACGGCATGGATTATGTCGGCAGGATTTGCGTTCAACATTACAAATCTGGTATGGCCAGTATTCCTGATAGCCATGTTCTTAATTTACAGAAAGAAACACGAAGACATCGGACTTTTCCTCTTCGGTATTTCTTTTATGTTCCTCGGTCTTGGCACACTGCGCCAGACGGGTATGGACATGAACTTAGGTGAACAGCCAGTCGTGCTCAACTTCTTCTCCTCGTTCGACCCGAACAGTTTCACTACTACCCTGCTCTTCCTGCTCATCGGAGGTGTGCTCACCATGATGTGTCAGTCATCGGCAGCCGTAATGGCTATCACCATGATACTCTGTTCGAGTGGTGTGCTGCCCATCTATCAAGGTATTGCCCTCGTGATGGGTGAGAACAT
>DEJD01000082.1:11716-19870 GCA_002353215.1 Prevotellaceae bacterium UBA2757 | reverse complement strand
CATCAGTCTTATGATAAACACAAATCCACGCCAACAGAGTTCTATACACATAGCAATCCACACACCTCTGAGTCCCATTGTAGGAGCAAGGATTGTTGCCAATGTAAGTCGTACAATCCATATACTGCCGAGATTCAGTACACTCGGAATCAGTGTATTTCCAGAACCTACGAAAGCTCCGTAGGCAACTATACTTGCAGCAAACATAGGTTCTGCCCAAGCTTCTATACGAAGCACTTCTGCACCCAGGTTTATTACATTTTGGTCATTCGTTACAATACTCATCATCTCAGGTGCAAACACAGCCATCAGCAGACCCATCAAAGCCATTATCGACATACCCAAAGCCATAGAAATCCACGCAAAACTCCTCATCAGGTCTTTTCTTCTTGCCCCAGCACTCTGTCCCACCATTGTTGTGGTTGCTTCCGAAATGCCATATCCAGGCATATAGCATAGACTCTCAATATTGATACCGAAGGTGTTGGCAGCAATGGCTACAGAACCCAATGGAGCAATAATTCGTGTAATTGCTATTTGAGCACCACACATTACACCTCTCTCCAGTCCAATTGGAGAACCTATTCTGAGCACACTCTTCAGAGTTTCTTTCCTGGGTACAAAAGTCAGCAGACTCCATGCCCCTATAGCAGCGGCATCCAATGCAAAACGGAGACGTTCATCTTTCATAGTCAGATAGTACATCATCAGCACCATTGTAATTAAGTATGCCACCAGGGTACCCATAGCAGCGCCTTTTGTGCCCATGTGCAGTCCGAATATAAATATATAGTTAAAGACTATGTCCAGTACACACATCAGTGCATTCAGGAAACTCGGCACTTTTATATTACCAGAACACCTCAGACTGGCAGCAGCCAACATATTCATCTCCAACACAGGAAACGCAATGGCTACAATGCTGAAATACTCGGAAGCTCCTTTACACAGGGCCTTCTCAGCTCCCAACCAGTGTGGCAACATTGGAGCTATGGCAAGTCCTATACACATCATCATCAGTCCAAATCCCAGACAAGCCACCATTCCCTGTCTCACTATATTTCTGGCGCCTTCTCCATCTTCTGCACCCACTCTATGGGCTACTTGTACTGCAAAACCAGTAGCAAAAGCGCTACACAGTCCTCCAAACATCCATATTGTTGTAGAAACAAGTCCTACAGTAGCCGATTCCATGGTTCCCAGATGTCCAAGCATTGCAGCATCTATTATCTGCATAGCAACCGATGAAATCTGTGCCACCATAGCCGGCAGACTCAACAAAATAGTAAGTCGCAGCTTTTCCTGCCACGACATACTTCTTGCGCCTTTTCTGACTAAGCTAAGAAGTTCATCTTTCGACATGCTTCTTGCCATAAAAAATTATTTCAGTTTAGCCAGACTTTCAGTTATAGTTGCAATCTTTGATTCAGCATCTGCCTGTTTCTTGCGTTCCAGTTCTACTACCTGTGCAGGAGCATTAGCGACGAAACGTTCATTTGCCAGTTTCTTCTGAACACCTACGAGAAATCCCTGTAAGTGTTTCAATTCAGCCTCCAACTTCTGAATCTCAGCCTCAGTATCAATGAGATTACCAAGTTGTACCGCATATTCAGTTGTTCCAATCATGAATGCAGAAGTTCCATCACTCTTTTCACTTACATATTTAACATCAGAGAGTGAAGCCATTTTGCTAATGATCTGATTCAAAGCTTCGTTTTTCGTTATATTATCAGCTCCTGCAGCAATTACCTCCAGAGTAAGTGGTTCGCGTGGAGAAATATTCTTGCTCTGACGCACAGCACGCACACCAGAAACCACCTGCTTCAGTTCTTCGTACTTAGCAATGATTTCAGCATCCTGAGCGGTTGGAGCAGCGAGTTCCAACGGACTTACCATGATACTCTCGCCATCTTTACGCTCTGCGATGTGCTGGTACAGTTCCTCAGTGATAAATGGCATAAACGGATGAATAATCTTCATCAGCTGTTCGAAGAAGCAAAGAGTCTCACTCAGAGTTTTCTTGTCTATCGGAGCCTGATAAGCAGGTTTTATCATTTCCAAATACCAGCCAGAGAACTCGTCAGTAAACAGTTTAAACACAGACATAAGAGCTTCGTTCAGGCGGTACTTGCTGTACAAGTCATTAATCTCCTCGTATGCAGTCTTTATCTTAGCTTCCATCCATGCCGAAGCATTTGCGTTGCTCACAGGCTGTTGCAAGTTGTTATCTACCTGCCAACCCTGAACAAGTCGGAAGGCATTCCATATCTTATTACAGAAAGCAGCACCCTGCTGACAGAGTTGTTCGTCGAACAATATATCATTTCCTGCAGGTGCCGACAGCAGCATGCCCATACGCACTCCGTCTGCTCCGTACTGATCGATGAGTCCCAGTGGATCTGGTGAGTTTCCGAGCGACTTCGACATCTTGCGTCCCAGTTTATCACGAACTATACCTGTGAAGTAAACACTACGGAAAGGAACATCCTTCAGATATTCCTCGCCTGCCATAATCATACGGGCTACCCAGAAGAAGATTATGTCCGGCCCCGTAACCAGTACTGATGTAGGATAGTAGTATTTAATCTCTTCATTGCCCGGATTGTTTATTCCGTCAAACAAACTGATTGGCCACAACCAAGAAGAAAACCATGTATCCAAAGCATCTTCATCGCGTTGCAACTGGTCTATGGTTATTTTCTCATATCCCTTAATCTTCTTAGCTTTCTCTAAAGCCTCCTCAGCTGTCAGAGCCACTACATAGCGTTCCTCCTCGTCCTCATTTGTAGGAAGGAAATAAGCAGGAATGCGGTGTCCCCACCATAACTGACGACTAATACACCAGTCTTGAATATTCTCCAGCCAGTTGCGATAAGTAGTCACATACTTAGTCGGGTAGAATTTAATCTTGCCCTCGAGTACTGGGGGAAGAGCTATATCAGCAAAATGTTTCATATTCAAGAACCACTGTTTACAGAGTCTTGGTTCAACGGCTGTATCCGAATTACGCTCAGAATAACCGACCTTATTATCATAGTCCTCTATTTTCTCCATCAGTCCTGCGGCCTGCAGGTCGATAGCAATCTGCTTTCTCACCTCCATACGGTCCTGACCAACATACAGACCAGCTGCCTCACTAAGAGTTCCGTCAGGGTTGAAAATATCGATAGTTTCAAGGTTATGAGTCTTACCAAGAGCATAGTCATTTGCATCGTGAGCCGGAGTTACCTTCAGACAGCCAGTACCGAATTCAATATCAACGTATCTGTCTTCTATGACTGGAATAACACGGTTCACAAGTGGCACAATTACCTTATGACCTCTTAACCATTGGTTCTTGGGGTCTTTTGGATTGATACACATAGCAGTATCACCCATTATAGTCTCCGGACGAGTAGTAGCAACAACAGCATAATAACCTTTCGAATCCTTATGAATCACATTTCCTTCTTGGGTAAGAGTTTCTATCGACACTTTGCTGTCAACCGACTTCAGATTCTCCGGATCAGCTACATAATATTTCAGATAGAATAATTTACTTTTCTCGTCACGATAGATAACCTCCTCTGTTGAGAGCACAGTCTGAGCCTTAGGATCCCAGTTCACCATACGCAGACCGCGATAAATAAGTCCCTTATCATACAGATCTACGAACACCTTCATCACACTTTCACTGCGCTTCTCGTCCATAGTAAAAGCAGTGCGGTCCCAGTCACAACTTGCCCCCAATCGTCGCAATTGCTTCAGAATGATACCTCCATGTTCGTCAGTCCATGCCCAAGCATGCTTCAAAAACTCTTCACGAGTCAGGTCGCGTTTTTTTATTCCCTGTTCTGCCAATCGGTTTACGACCTTTGCTTCTGTAGCAATAGAAGCATGGTCAGTACCTGGCACCCAACATGCATTCTTCCCGTCCAGTCGTGCCTTACGCACCAGAATATCCTGAATAGTATTATTCAACATATGTCCCATGTGTAACACACCTGTCACATTTGGTGGCGGAATGACTATTGTATATGGTTCACGACCATCAGGTTTACTGGAAAACAACTTATTGTCTACCCAATACTGGTACCATCTTTTCTCAATCTCCTGTGGAGAGTACTTACTTGCTAATTCCATTGGTGTCTATCTGTTTTTTTTTCAAATTTCGCGCAAAGATACACTGATTTTTTGGATTTTTACACTACTTTTGCACATAATTTATAAACAAATCATGGACTATCAAAAAATAATCGACAAATACTATCCTGAAGAGAATGAATTAAAACACATTCTCCTGGTACACTCGCGCCTTGTTGCTGACAAAGCACTTCGCATAGTAGATAATCACCCAGAACTCCATGCCGACCGCCAGTTCGTCGAAGAAGCAGCAATGCTTCACGACCTGGGCATCTTCCTCACCAATGCCCCGGGCATCTATTGTTTCGGCACTGAACCATACATCCGTCACGGCATTCTCGGAGCCCAACTCGTGCGCAACGAAGGTTTTGAACGTCATGCTCGGGTATGCGAACGCCACACTGGTTCCGGAATCACCATTGCCGACATACAGAAACAATCCTTACCCCTTCCGCTTCAAGACTACCTTCCTGTTACAATCGAAGAACAAATAATATGTTATGCCGACAAATTCTTTTCCAAGACCCATCTCGAATACGAACGCACCGTTGACGAAGCCTGCAATAAACTACTTAAATTCGGAGAAGACGGAACTGCTCGTTTCCGTGCCTGGAGCAGACTATTCGAGTGAATAAGGGTATCTCTAAAGTCTAAACAGAAAAAAAATAACTATTTTGTGTTAACCACATCCTGTATGAGAAGACCGGCTAATGTAAAGCCACTGATACCTGTAATGTGAACAAGAGAACCATTTGCACGAGTAGGTTCATAAGTATTCTCTTCGCAATTATGAAGAAGTTCTTCACTATAGACACATTGAAATTTCTTTGCGGGGAAGGTTTTTGCAGAACGGAAACGACGACGCAAGGTAGCAGCAAGCGGACAACCTTTTACTTTCCAGAATTCGGCTACGCTAATACGAGTAGGATTGAGTTTGAGGGCTGCCCCCATAGCTGAGAAGAGAGTTGCAGGCGAATTGGTTGCAGTAAGGATAAGGTGAGCTTTATCTTTCAGCGAGTCAATAGCATCTATAACATAATCGTAATCGCATATATGGAATGTGTCAGCAGTTTCAGCTGTATATACTCCATGAATGGCCTGAATATCTAAAGATGGATTGATATCCAGCAGTCGTTCGCGAAGCACCTCTACTTTAGGACGGCCAATGGTGCTGTTGGTAGCCATAAGTTGACGGTTTATGTTGCTGGCGCAGACTGAGTCGCCATCTACAATTGTCAGATGACCAACCCCCGTGCGAACAAGGGCTTCGGCACACCAGGAACCGACACCTCCTACTCCGAAGAGTATAACTTTTGTATTAAAAAGATGCTCTAAGGCTTCGCTGCCCAAGAGCATCCTTGTCCTGCTAAATTGCATGATATTATTTATGCTGTTGCTTTTTCATTTTCTTCCACTGCGCCTTGGCAAGTTCCTGCATGTCAACAACTTCATCTTTCTCATCTACAATTTCGTAACCAAGCATTGTTTCTATTACGTCTTCCATAGTTACAAGTCCGCGGAAACAACCATATTCATCGATGATTATGCTGATGTGCTCTTTTTTCTCAAGGAGTTTTTCCCATATTTCCGACACTTCTTCGTCTTCGCTGAAAGAAAGAATTGGACGCGCCAATTCACTCAAGGTAACATCGAATTTATCTTCCGCAAGGCGTTCAAGCACTGTCTGACGAAGTACATAACCTGTTATATAGTCACTCTCTTCGTTTTTATATACGGGAATTCGAGAAAATTTCTTAAAATCTTCATCCTGGTAGAATTCGCGAAGAGTCATTTCTTCTTCTGCCATAGTTACAACAACACTTGGAGTCATTATTTCATGAGCTGTAACATTATCAAGATTTAGAAGGTGCTGAATCATTCGATTTTCTTTCTTTTCCAATACGCCCTCTTCGGCTCCTACAGTAACCATAGCTGCCACTTCATCACGAGTAACCGCTTCCTGCTGAGTTGTGTCAGCAATGCGATGGGTAAGTTTCTCAAGCAAAATAACAAACACCCACGATATGCCCACCATCACACGTATTACATGACATGCAGGAATAGCAAGTCGACGCCAGTAGGTAGAACCAATTGTCTTTGGGAACACCTCAGCAAAGATGAGGATAAGGAGGGTAAAGAGTCCGGAAATAAAGCCTATAAATATGTTCACCTGACTGCTCAATGCAAAATTTGCAGTTGCATAATTAGCTGCTTGTGAACCAACAAGGGCTGCACCCACAGTATTTGCAACAGTGTTAACGAACAGAATAGCCGATATAGGACGATCGATGTTCGTCTTATAGTGTTTCAGTAGCTCCCAACCCTTCACATTCTGTGACTCCAGGGTTGTAATGTAAGAAATAGGAGTAGAGAGGAGAGTCGCTTCAAGCACTGAACAAAGTGCTGAAATGACAAGCGACAACAGCATATAAGTAATGATGAGTTCCATAGCGATTACTTGTTTGCTTTAATGTTGTCAAAATAAAGGCGGTCACTGCTTTCCGCCGGATAACTATCAGGATCCATGTGTACTAATGAAATCTGTTTACTTTAAAATCGGGTGCAAAATTATGTAATTTCCTTCACACAACAAAGAAAATAAAAAAAATGTTGAAAATTATATGTTTTTTTACTATTTTATATACATTGTATAATTTTATTTTTCTACCTTTGCAGAACAATCATTGCATACACCCGTAAGATATTAATAACAATATTGTTAAACAAAACGATATAAAGTAATTCATCATACGGAATTACAATGAAAAAGAGAGAAAAGAATCATTTTTAAGAAAAACAGAAAGAGAAACAAAATGGGTTTTTTTGATATTTTCAAGCGTCAGCCTAAGGAACAAGTGGGAGGCATGGAGGATTTTATGACCCTCATCAGGGTGTACTTCCAAAGCGTATTGGCTGCAAACCTCGGAATCTCTAATCTGGCTGCCCTGCCCGACTTGGCTACATTTAAGCGTACCCTCCATGTTGCCACAGTGAACAACAAACTGGGACTTGGCGAGAAAAAGGCATGCCAGAAGATGCTGCAGAACCTTTACGGCATAAGCGATAATTTCTTCAAGGAAATTGACCTGAGCATCAAGAAAGGATGCAAGAATCAGGCTCACGTACAGAATTACCTATATGCATTTCAGGGATTCAGTCAAGAACTGATAATGCTACTGGGTAACCTTTTGAAGTGGAAGTTCCGCATCCCAGGATTTTTGAAAGGACTGATGAAGAAGGTAATAAACAACACGGTAGATGAAATAATGACTAAGAATATGTGGAGTGATGCGGGTGTTCAAAAGTCAGTATTCTCAGTGCGTCGCTACCAACAGCAATTGGGTTTCTCAACCGAATGGATAAAGGAGTACACATATAATGTGATTACCCTGGCTAAGAAGGAGCCGACACCAACGAAGGAAGAGGAAGCCGAGGCAATGAAAAAAATAAGAAAGTAATATAGACATTATTTATAAACCTATTGCAGTAACACCATGACTGAAGCCGAAAACCAATCATTGAAAAAATTTGATGCGAAGGTCAGAGACCTCATCACTTCGTTTGTTGCCCTGCAACAGGAAAATGCTGAATTGTACCAGAAACTGAAAGACAAGGATGAAGAAATAATGAAAATCCAGTCTAAAGCTAATCAGTACAAAAGTGACTATGACAACTTGAAATTGGCTAAGATGATTGAAATTAGCGACTCCGACTTTAAAGAGGCTAAACAGAAAATCACTTATCTGGTTCGAGAAGTAAATGCTTGTATTAACATGCTGAACGCCCAAGAATAAGGGACTTCACTGATAAAAAATTGAACACATGGATAGAAAACTGAACATATCTGTATCTATTGAAGGTATTCAACTACCTCTGACCGTGAACAATCCGGAAGAGGAGAAAATTTATCGTGACGCAGCATCAAGTATCCAGGGGAAAATCCACTCTCTGAGGTCGATGTACCCCAATCTGAAAAATGATAAATACTACTATGTGATGGCTATGCTTAACACCGCTGTGGAATCAATTCGC
>DEJD01000082.1:9687-11646 GCA_002353215.1 Prevotellaceae bacterium UBA2757 | reverse complement strand
TTTTTTTACTTCTCCACACCAACAGAATTTTGAAACAATTCAAGTACAATTTCAGGTTGCACATCTAAGGTCTCAAGCGAGGGACGGAAGATATGCAGTCTGAGGTATGTACATATATTTATTAACAACAATAAAACAACAAACAAAATGGATTTGATAATTGCAATAATCATCGCAGTAGGCTGCCTCGTAGTGGGAGTAGTACTGGGTTATGGTATATTCCGATATGCCATTACTAAAGTGTACGACTCAAAGATAAAAGAAGCAAAACTGGAAGCTGACACAATCAAAAAGAAAAAGGAGTTGGAAGTAAAGGAGAAGTTTCTCGAGAAGAAGGCAGAACTGGAACGCGAAGCAAATCAGAACAACCAGAGACTTCAGCAGGCTGAAAACAAACTGAAACAGAGAGAACTGACCATAAACCAGCGTCAGGAAGAATTGCAGCGCAAACAATCGGAAAATGACCGTCAGAAGACCGCTCTTGACAAGCAGCAGGAATTGCTTAACATCCGTAAGCAAGAAGTTGAAACTATGCGCAATCAGGAAATTAAGCGACTTGAGGAAATCAGCGGACTCTCAGCTGAAGCAGCTAAGGAATCTCTCGTAGAAGCTCTGAAAGACGAAGCTAAGACACAGGCTCAGCAGTACATTAACGAAATCATGGATGAGGCTAAGATGACTGCAAATAAAGAGGCAAAGAAGATTGTCATACAGTCTATCCAGCGTATTGCTACAGAAACAGCTATAGAAAACTCAGTAACTGTGTTCCATATCGACTCGGACGAAGTTAAGGGCCGCGTCATAGGTCGTGAAGGCCGTAACATCAGAGCTCTCGAAGCTGCCACAGGAGTTGAAATCGTTGTTGATGACACACCAGAAGCAATCGTAATCAGTGCATTCGACCCAGTTAGACGTGAGATTGCACGACTCTCTCTCCACCAGCTTATTGCTGATGGACGAATCCACCCGGCACGTATCGAAGAGGTCGTAGCAAAGGTGAAAAAGCAAGTAGAAGAAGAAATCATAGAAATCGGTAAGCGTACAGCTATCGACCTCGGAATACATGGTCTGCACCCAGAACTCATCCGCATTGTAGGTAAAATGAAGTATCGTTCTTCATACGGACAAAACCTCTTGCAGCATGCACGTGAAACAGCAAACCTTTGTGCTGTGATGGCAGCAGAACTGGGCTTGAACCCTAAGAAAGCTCGTCGTGCAGGACTCCTTCACGATATAGGTAAAGTGCCTGATGAGCAGATTGAAACTCCTCATGCACTCTACGGAGCTCAGTTGGCAGAACAATACAAGGAAAAGCCAGAAATAGTAAATGCTATTGGAGCTCACCACGATGAAATGGAGATGACTTCCCTACTCGCTCCTATCGTACAGGTCTGCGATGCTATTTCAGGTGCACGTCCAGGTGCTCGTCGCGAAATCGTTGAAGCATACATCAAACGACTGAACGATTTGGAAACACTTGCTGCAAGTTATCCAGGCGTTACAAAGACTTATGCTATCCAGGCAGGTCGCGAACTGCGTGTAATCGTTGGTGCAGACAAGATTTCTGATGCAGAAATTGAAACTCTGAGCAACGACATAGCAACAAAGATTCAGAACGAAATGACTTACCCTGGACAGGTTAAGATTACAGTTATCCGTGAAACAAGAGCCGTAAGTTTTGCAAAATAAAATGATAAAAGATAGTTGGAAAGAGAAAGGTTTCGTTGACGAACCAATTCCTGAAGGTACAGACCTTAATAAGGAAATCCGTCAGATGTGCAAGGATAAGAATGCTGTCATTCTGGCACATTACTACACAGACGGAGCAGTACAGGATATTGCCGACTTCGTAGGCGATTCGCTAGCACTGGCACAATGGTCGGCTAAGACCGATGCCGACATAATCGTTATGTGTGGAGTACATTTCATGGGCGAGACAAACAAAATTCTCTGTCCCGA
>DEJD01000082.1:2654-9580 GCA_002353215.1 Prevotellaceae bacterium UBA2757 | reverse complement strand
CCAGGCTATAAAGTTGTGAGCTATGTTAACACCACAGCTGCCGTAAAGGCTCTGACAGATGTTGTGGTCACTTCGTCAAACGCAAAACTGATTATCGATTCGTTTCCACAAGACGAAAAACTCATCTTCGGTCCAGACAAGAACCTTGGAGGATATATCAACTCAGTAACAGGACGAGAGATGTTGTTGTGGAATGGTGGTTGTCATGTTCATGGACAATTCTCGCTTCAGAAGATTCTTGCTATCAAAGCAGAACACCCGAACGCAAAGATACTTGTTCACCCTGAATGTCCAGCTCCGATCCAGAAGATAGCAGACGTGATAGGTTCTACGGCAGGACTGCTCAAATATTCTATTGAGAACGAAGCAACCGAATTTATCGTAGCAACCGAAAGCGGAATTCTGCATGAGATGCAGAAGGCTTGTCCACAGAAAACATTCATCCCTGCCCCGCCAGAGACCACAGAGACTATTGGCTGCAGTTGCAACGAGTGTGCATATATGAAGCTGAACACCCTGCAGAAGCTCTACAACACTCTCAAATATGAATGGCCTACAGTAGAGGTAGATTCGGAAATACAGAAGAAGGCTTTACGTCCAATAGACAAGATGCTCGAAATATCCAAAGCTCTTAAATCGCCAATGGCAAACAAATAGGAGGAATCCATGTCCGTAGCAGCATTAGTTAGTGGAGGCGTCGATTCTGCCGTTTCAGTACACTTGCTGAAAGAACAAGGCATCGAACCTCATCTGTTTTACATAAAAATTGGTCCCGACAAGGATACAGAATGGAACTGCACTTCGGAGGAAGATGTCGAAGTGTGCCAATGGCTTGCAAAAAAATACGGACTTCCTTTCGATATCATAGATCTTCACAAAGATTACTGGGAACAGGTAGTCGGTTATACGATGGAGAAAGCACGACAGGGGCTTACTCCCAATCCGGATGTAATGTGTAACAAACTCATTAAGTTCGGAGTTTTTGAACAGAAGGTAGGACATGAGTTCGACCATACTGCAACTGGTCATTATGCCACAACTACTCAACTCGACGGAAAGACTTGGCTATCCACATCTCCCGACCCAGTAAAAGATCAGACAGATTTCCTCTGTCAGATAGACAGTTTGCAAGTGAGCAAACTGGTGTTTCCGATAGGACATCTGTGGAAACATGAAGTAAGACAGATTGCTGAACAAGCCAAACTACTCAATGCCGAACGTAAAGATTCACAAGGAATCTGTTTTCTGGGCAACATAGATTTCCGTGATTACATAAAGGCTCACCTCGGAGAAAACCCAGGCGATGTGCGCGAAATAGAAACCGGTCATAAGATAGGTGAACACAAAGGTTTGTGGTTCTATACTATCGGGCAGCGCAAAGGACTTGGTTTCGGTGGCGGACCTTGGTTTGTAGTTAAAAAAAACATAAAACGCAACATTCTCTTCGTTTCTCATGGTTACGACCCGGAGAAAGTGTATAAGGACCACCTGAACATAGAACAATTGCACTTCATCACTGCAAACCCTTGGGAAAGTTCTCCACAAGAGGAACCCAAGCGCATCACTTTCAAAATCCGTCATACTCCCGAATTCCTAAAAGGCAGCATCTGGCAACAGGCCGATGGCACTTGGCACCTGGAAGCCGACGAGAAGATTCACGGAGTGGCTCCAGGACAATTTTGCGTAATATACGACTCAAACCATCACTTATGCTTCGGCAGCGGTGAAATAACACTATAATCAAACACTATACATACCATGGACGACAAGCAATTTTCAGAGGAAGCAATAAAAGATGACCTTCGTTATCTGCAACTTCTGGCACAGACATATCCCAACATCGCAGATGCAAGCACCGAGATAATCAATCTTGAGGCAATACTGAATCTGCCCAAACCCACAGAACACTTCATCAGCGACCTACATGGAGAAAGCGAGGCTTTCAACCATGTACTTCGTAATGCATCGGGATATATAAAACGTAAGGTGACAGAGATATTCGGTGACCATCTGACAAGCCAGGCAAAGAAAGAACTCTGCACCCTTATCTATTACCCTGAACAGAAACTGCGACTGATAAAAGCTCAGCAGGCAGATTTGGATAAGTTTTACGAAACTACCCTCATACAACTTATAAAAGTGTGCAGGGAAGTATCGGCTAAATATACGCGTTCGAAAATCAGAAAAGAATTGCCCACTGAATTTGCTTATGTAATCGAGGAATTGCTGCACGAAACCCCTTCCATCGGACACAAAAAATTCCGTTACTATAGTGTGCTCATCGACACAATCATCGAAACTCAGCGAGCAGACGATTTCATTATCGCATTGTGCAATCTGATACAAAGACTAGCCATCGACCGACTACACTTGCTCGGAGACATCTGGGACAGAGGAGCCGGAGCACACCTGATTATGGACACTCTGTGCAACTACCACCACTGGGACATCACATGGGGAAATCACGACATCGACTGGTTCGGTGCTGCAGCAGGAAACCGTGCCTGTATCTGTAATGTACTCCGACTTTCGCTCCGCTACGGAAATATGGCAACACTGGAAGACGGATATGGTATCAACCTGCTTCCACTCGCCACCTTTGCCATGGAGACATACAAAGACGACCCTTGCACTCTGTTCGGCATCCTCGATGTTGAAGGGGAAGCCAAAAAAGAAGAAAACACATTCGACGAGAAAACAAAACGGCTTATTGCGCAGATGCATAAAGCCATATCAATCATTCAATTCAAGGAAGAAGCACGAATCATAAACCGGCGTCCGGAATTCAACATGGATGACCGTAAACTGTTGGAAGGCATAGATCTGAAACGAGGTACTTGCACCATAGAAGGAAAAGAATATGAGATGAGCGACACATGCCTGCCTACTCTTAATCCGAATAATCCGAATGCACTGACAAAAGAAGAAGAAGTGCTCATGCAGAAACTGGAGCATTCATTCATCACAAGTGAAAAACTGCAGCGACATGTTGACTGCCTTCTGGCTCATGGTTGTATGTACACAATCGCAAATAGCAATCTTATGTTCCATGCTTCCGTTCCGCTGAATGCTGACGGTTCCCTGAGAGAAGTGGAAATAAGAGGAAAGAAATATAAAGGTTTGGAACTGATGAAGAAAACAGGTCACCTGGTTCGCGAAGCTTTCAGCCATGATGTACCAAAGGAACGTCGTCAGTTTGCTATTGACTACATATGGTATCTGTGGTGCGGAAAAGACTCCCCACTCTTCGACAAGGATAAGATGACCACCTTCGAACGCTATTTCATCAAGGATAAAAGTACCCACACAGAAGAAAAGGGCTACTATTATAAATATAATAATGATGAAAAAGTCATCGATATGATTCTGGATGCATTCGGAGTAACAGGAACACACCGTCACATTATCAACGGTCATGTGCCTGTGCGTACTCTGAAAGGCGAAACACCTATAAAGGCAAACGGAAAACTGCTCGTCATCGACGGAGGTTTCTCGAAAGCATACCAACCCAAGACTGGTATCGCAGGATACACCCTCACATACCACTCTCGCGGCTTGGAACTCGTAGCCCTTCAACCATTCCGTTCCAGCACTGAAGCCATAGAACAAGGAGCCGACATAAAAGGTGTGACACAAATCGTTGAGATGTCGCGCAAACGAATGCTCGTAAAGGAAACCGACAAAGGGCGCGAACTTACAGAAAAGGTGGAAGACCTGAAAAAACTACTGTATGCCTACCGCAATGGTTTCATTAAAGAGATATCGAAATAGTTACCAAACATATACCTTGAAAAAAAACTAAAAAAAAATTTTTCATTTTTTTGCATGTATGTTTACTATATTGTACCTTTGCGCAAAATAAACAATTTAAAACTGATACGATATGAAGAAGTTTTACCTAATCGCTGCTCTCAGTTGCTGCATGGCAATAGCTCATGCCGAGAGAACTTTGAATCTTAGTACTTATGGTGGAACAGACTTGACACAGTATGCTGGTCAGACCTGCAATGTATCAGTAAACCGCTATGTCATCACAGGTTGGAACACCATCTCCCTCCCATTTGCTGTTAGTGAAAGCACATTGAACGAAGTGTTTGGCAACGACTGCAAACTGGAAAAGTTGGTAGGTGTAGAAAACGACGGCTCTGGGGTTAAGCTTAACTTCCAGGACTGCAAGGCAGGTGGTATCGAACCAAATACTCCATACATATTATATTATAGTGGAGAAAGTGGCAACAAGAAGATTTCTGTAAAAGACGCTCTGATTGTAAACAACGAAAGCAGTATCACTTTCACAGCTGAAGGAACTGGTGAAACAGTGAAGATGGCATGTGCTCAGAAAAAAACTGACGCTGATGGTCTTTACGGAGTATTGGCAAAAGACAACGACGAGGCTAAATTCGTCAATACCAATGCCATCACTTCCGGATTCTTTGCAACTCGTTGTTATGTAAAGTTGTCAAGTGGAAACACTAAGACTCTTTCTACAAACCATATTGGTGGAGGTGATGTTACAAGCATTGCACAGATAGCTAACGATGCAGAGATAGTTGATGTTTACAGTGTATCTGGTGCAATCGTAGCTTCTCAGATTCCTGCTTCTGAAGTAAAGAATCTGCAGAAAGGCATCTATGTAGTAAAAGGCAAGAAAATCATTGTTAAATAAGGAGTAAGAAAGAATATTCTTTTATGTACATGAATAAGAATACATATTGGTGGTGGCAGAACTTAGGATTCAAAAAATCGTAAGTAGAGCGGCTATGTCAATATGTATGTAATATAGAAACAAGAAAGCCTGTCGTACTTACGACAGGCTTTCTTCAGTTTAAAGCGATAAATTAATAACAACAACTAATAAAAAAAACAGATTAAAAAATGAAAACTTATCAAGTTGATTCAAATGGGTTTTACGGAGAATTCGGAGGTGCTTACATCCCTGAGATTCTTTATAAGACAGTAGAAGATTTGAAAAAGGCCTATCTTCCAATCATCGAAAGCGAAGAATTCAAAAAAGAGTATCATGCCCTGCTCAAAGATTATGTAGGTCGTCCTTCCCCACTCTATTATGCCAATCGCATGAGTGAGAAGTACGGATGTAAACTCTACTTGAAACGCGAAGACCTGAACCACACAGGAGCACATAAAATCAATAATGCTCTGGGACAGATTCTCATTGCAAAGAAGATGGGAAAGAAACGCATCATTGCAGAAACTGGTGCAGGACAACATGGTGTAGCAACAGCAACAGCCTGTGCACTGATGAATATGCCTTGCACAGTTTATCAGGGAGCTCTTGACGTGCAGCGCCAACATGTAAACGTAGAACGTATGAAGATGCTCGGAGCTACAGTCGTTCCTGTTGAAAGTGGCAACAAAACTCTCAAGGATGCGACAAACGAAGCTATTCGTGACTGGTGTTGTCATCCTGCTGACACATTTTATATAATAGGGTCAACAGTAGGTCCACACCCATATCCGGATATGGTGGCTCGTTTGCAGAGTGTCATTTCTGAAGAAATCAAATGGCAGTTGCAGGAAAAGATAGGCAGAGACTACCCTGACTATCTCATGGCTTGTGTGGGTGGTGGCAGCAATGCAGCAGGAACCATCTACCACTATATCGACGACGAACGGGTAAAAATCATCCTTGGCGAAGCAGGCGGACTGGGTATTGACAGCGGAAAGACAGCAGCCAGCATGCAGGTGGGAACTGTAGGAATTCTGCACGGAAGTCGCATTAAACTGATGCAGACCGACGACGGACAGATTATCGAACCATACTCCATAAGTGCCGGACTCGACTACCCTGGAACAGGTCCTATACACTGCAACCTGTACGAAACAGGTCGCGCACAGGTACTACCGGCTAACGACGACGAAGCACTGAGGGCTGCCTTCGAACTCACTCGCATGGAAGGAATCATTCCTGCACTTGAGAGTGCACATGCATTAGCTTTGCTCCCAAAAGTAAAAGACCAGTTCACCCCCGACAGTGTGGTAGTTCTCACAGTAAGCGGACGAGGCGACAAAGACCTCGACACCTACCTGAAACACCAAACTGAACTATGATGATAAAATGAGGAGAAGAAAGAAAAATAACTATAAGTAGAACGATAAAAATTAAATACTATGTATAACTATCATACTGCCAGTAGAAAAATACTCGGTGACCTTAACACACCAGTAAGTGTTTATATGCGAGTTCGTGACGCCTATCCTCAGAGCGCACTGATGGAGAGTTCCGACTATCACGACAACAAAAATTCCCGTTCCTTCATCTGTCTGCACCCAATCGCAAGTATCAGTGTCGAACACGGAATCGGCATAGCAAAATATCCCGACGGAGAAATTGTACGCAAACCCATCACAAAAGATTACGATGTGGCAGCATGCATAAACGAATTCCTTTCTCAGTTTAAAGTAGAAGGTGACGAAAGCGAATACTGTGGCATCTACGGATATACCTCATTCAATGCAGTTCGTTATTTCGAGAACATAGCTGTAAAAGACGAAACTCTTGAAAAGAATGATGCTCCCGACCTTCAGTATATCCTTTATAAGGATTACATTATCTTCGACCATTTCAAGAATGAACTCACACTTATTGAAATGCTTGAGGAAGGAGAACAGGATGATCTCGACATATTGGAACGAGATGTAAACCATCGTCCCTTCCAACAGTTTAATTTTAATCCCGTTGGCGACTGCAATTCTACTCTTACAGACGACCAGCACCGCGAGAATATCCGCAAGGGCATTCAGCACTGTCTGCGCGGAGATGTCTTCCAGATAGTACTCTCTCGCAGATTTGTGCAGCGATACGAAGGCGACGATTTCAAACTCTACCGTGCCCTGCGCAGCATCAACCCCTCACCCTATCTTTTCTATATGGACTTTGGCGGATTCCGTATCTTCGGTTCCAGTCC
>DEJD01000082.1:509-2614 GCA_002353215.1 Prevotellaceae bacterium UBA2757 | reverse complement strand
GGTACCACAAAACGCACGGGTGATGCAGAACAGGACAGAAAGAATGCAGAATATCTGAGAAACGACCCTAAGGAAAACGCAGAACATGTCATGTTGGTTGACTTGGCACGCAACGACCTCAGTCGTAATTGCCATGGAGTAAAAGTGGATTTCTACAAGGATATGCAGTACTACTCTCATGTCATCCATCTTGTAAGCCGTGTCAGCGGCACACTCAACGATGGAGCTGACCCTATAAAAGCATTTATCGACACATTCCCTGCAGGCACTCTGAGTGGAGCTCCGAAGGTACGGGCAATGCAACTGATTTCCGAATACGAACCACATAATCGTGGAGCCTATGGCGGTTGCATCGGAAGCATTGGATTTAACGGCTCTTTAAACCAGGCTATTACCATTCGTACCTTTGTGAGTCGCAACAACGAACTGTGGTTTCAGGCTGGCGGTGGCATAGTAGCCAAAAGCGATGTGGAGTACGAACTCCAAGAAGTAAACAACAAGTTGGGAGCACTTCGCAAGGCTATTGCTATTGCAGCAAAACTATAACATCTCTATTATCAACCACTACAAAACTAAAACGACTATGAAAATTGCTATAATAGACAATTACGACTCTTTCACATATAATCTGAGTCATCTCGTTAAGGAACTTGGTGCAGAGGTAACAGTATATCGTAACGACCAGTTCGAAATGCCTGTGCTTCAGCAGTTCGACAAGATAATCCTCTCTCCCGGACCTGGAATACCAAGCGAGGCAGGTCTCCTTCTCGATGTCATAAAAGAATATGCTGGCAAGAAACCTATTCTCGGAGTATGTCTTGGACATCAGGCTATAGGCGAGAGTTTCGGGGCAAAACTGACAAACCTTAGTGAGGTATTCCACGGAGTTGCTACCCCCTGTCACATCACCACTCGTGACTATCTGTTTGAGGGCTTGCCCGATACATTTGAGATTGGCCGTTACCACTCATGGGTTGTGGACAACAGCAATCTGCCTGAATGTCTTGAAGTAACAGGAGTTTCCGACGAAGGATTCATCATGTCGCTCCGTCATAAGCATTACGACATTCGCGGCATTCAGTACCACCCGGAATCCGTACTCACACCTTCAGGCCGTCAGATTCTGAGCAACTGGTTAAATCATTAAGAGAGAGAGACAAAAACACATTATTAATATAGTTATAGAAAAAGAATACAATTATGAAAAAATATCTTTTAAGACTAATCGATGGTGAGACACTCAGTCAGGAGGACACTCACGAAATCATGCTCAACATTGTAAAGGAGCAATACTCAGTTCAGCAGATAGCAGCTCTGCTTATGGCTATTCAGGCTCGTGGAGTCACAGTCGATGAGTTGCTCGGATTCCGTCAGGGACTGCTCGAAACGGGCAAATACATCAACCTGGAAGAATACAACACCCTCGACATAGTTGGTACAGGTGGCGATGGCAAAAATACCTTCAACATATCTACCTGTTCTGCATTTGTCATTGCCGGAGCAGGATATAAAGTCACCAAACACGGAAATGGCGGCAGCACCTCTGTCAGCGGAGCCAGCAATGTTCTGCTTGGTCACGGAGTGAAATTCACAGACGATGCCGACCAGCTGAAACGCAGTCTTGACGAGACAAACATCTGTTACTTCCATGCTCCCCTCTTCGCCTACGGAATGAAATTCGTCGGACCCACTCGCAAAGCCCTTCAGGTGCCTACCTGCTTCAACCTCCTCGGTCCTATGGTAAATCCATGTCATCCGAAAAACTCACTCCACGGCACAGCCAACCAGTCTCAGCAACGACTCTACACCAACATACACCAGCGCCTTGGCGACAACTATGGAGTCGTCACTAGCTACGACGGCTACGACGAAATCAGTCTTACCAGCGGATTTAAAATCTGCACTAACTACTTCGAAAAAGTATATACTCCAAAGGAGATGGGTTTCAACTACGTAAAGCAGGACGAAATCTATGGAGGTGAAACTCCAGAAGATGCTATGCATATATTCGACGCAGTACTGGAAGGCACAGCAACGGAAAGTCAGAAGAATGTGATTCTTGCCAATGCAGCCTGTGGCATTGCCATCATCGAACCGAACTTGAG
>DEJD01000082.1:0-370 GCA_002353215.1 Prevotellaceae bacterium UBA2757 | reverse complement strand
ACCCCGAAGAACTCTATGCCCGTGTTGAGCGTCAGATGGCAGACGGACTCTTTAACGACAGTTCCATGCGCAACGCCCTGGCAAAATCCTCTTCAGGCATAATCGCTGAATTTAAACGTAAAAGTCCTTCGAAAGGCTGGATCAACCCCGGTGCAAGTTCCAATTACGTACCTCTCAGCTACGAAAAGGCAGGAGCTTCAGCCATATCCATCCTCACCGATGCATGGTACTTTGGCGGCAATCCGAGCTTCATTCGCAATGCACGCCGTTCCGGAGTTCAGTGTCCAATACTCCGCAAAGACTTCATCATCGATGAATATCAGGTATTTCAGGCTCGCGACATGGGTGCCAACGCCATCCTTCTCATTGC
>DEJD01000064.1:2949-3658 GCA_002353215.1 Prevotellaceae bacterium UBA2757 | reverse complement strand
GTTAGCGGTTAGCGGTTAGAGTTTAGAGTTCAGGGTGCAAAAGTAGTCATAAATAACCGAAAAATATAAATATTATGTCTAAAATTCTTACCTTTGCAGCCATATTCGTCGCCACGGATAAAAAATAATCAAAACATACTTACAATATTATTATGGACAAATTGTCATATTCATTAGGATTGGGTATCGGACAGCAGCTCCTGCAGATGGGACTGAAGGATACTCTGGTAGTTAACGATTTCGCTGCATCTATCACTGATGTGCTCAAGGGAAATGATCTGAAGGTGAACCATCAGGAGGCTCAGCAGATTGTGAACAGTTTCTTTGCTGAACAGGAGGCTCGTCAGCGTGCTGCACAGGCTGAGGCAGGCAAGGCTGCTAAGGCTGAGGGCGAGAAGTTCCTCACTGAGAATGCCAAGAAGGAGGGCATCACCGTGACTAAGTCGGGTCTGCAGTACGAAGTGCTCACTGAGGGCTCAGGCAAGCAGCCAAAGGCAAGCGATACTGTTCGTTGCCACTACGAGGGCAGACTGCTCGACGGCACTGTGTTTGATTCTTCTTACAAGCGCAACCAACCGGCTGACTTCGGTCTGCAGCAGGTCATCGCAGGATGGACTGAGGGTGTGCAGCTGATGAAGGAGGGTTCGAAGTTCCGTTTCTACATTCCTTATATGCTCGCATACGGCGAAGGCGGTGCCGGTGCATCTAT
>DEJD01000064.1:1335-2829 GCA_002353215.1 Prevotellaceae bacterium UBA2757 | reverse complement strand
GTCATAGGCGACTCGTACGTGGCAAATCATCGTCGTCCGAAAGAGGAGGCTTGGCACTACAAACTGGCGCAGCAGCGCGGGTATGTGTATAACAACTACGGCAAGAACGGTTCGTGTGTGGCTTTCGACCGCACCCACGACGGCAAGTACAATTTCGGACCAGCCATGTGGCAGCGCTATAAGGACATGAATCCACAGGCTGATTATGTAATCATCATTGCCGGACATAACGATGCCGGTAAGGTGGGGGAGAATGCAGACTCGCTTAGGATGTTCCGCGATTCACTCGAGGTTCTCCTATCTGGCATCGAAACTCTCTGTCCGAATGCACGCATCGGATATGTCACTCCGTGGTACGTGGACCGTCCCGGTTTCAAGCAGGTGTGCAAGGTGATTAAGCAGGTGTGCCGTCGCCATAAGATTCCGGTACTTTGGAACTACTCTCCTAAGTGCGTCATACAGGTGCGCAACGATGATTTCCGTCGCAAGTATTTCCAGGGACCAAAGGATACTGCCCACCTGAATGCCGATGGACACGACCTCTTCCTCCCCGTAGCTACTCAGTGGTTCGATAAATATCTTAAAAAAGGGGAGTAAAAGGTAGTAAATAGGAGTTAAATAGGAGTTAAAGGGACAATAGAGAAACCAAGCAATAATAAGTTTCGTCTCTTTAACTCCTCTTTAACTCCCCTTTAACTTCTCTTTAAATCCCTTTCTCTGAAAGTTTTTCAGCTATGCGGTCGGCAACAATGTCGGGCGTAATCTGCGTCATGCAGCGTAGGTCTTTCAGTTTGCAGGCTTTGCTGCCATAAACCGAACAGGGTCGGCAGGGCAGGTCGGACATCTCGATGATGTCGGCACGGGTGGTGTTCCAAGGCAGGAATCCTGCGGAGGGGTGGGTAGCTCCCCAGATGCTGAGGGTAGGCACACCGAGCATGGCTGCCATGTGCATATTTGCTGAATCCATACAGAGCATGAGGTCGAGGCGAGACATGAGGAGCAGTTCGTCGTGGAGTCCGCCCAACCTGCGGCAGACGCTCTTCACGTTTTCGTCTTCAAGACTTTCCAACTGAGCAGCTTCTTTGTCGCCGGCACCGAAAAGGAATACCTTATAACCGTATTCGGTGCACAGGGCAATGACATCGTCCATCATATATAGAGGATACATCTTCGGCTCGTGGGCTGCAAACGGAGCTATGCCTATCCAGCGCTCACCTGGAGTTTTCTTGCCCGCAAAACGGGTTATGGGCAGGAAGTCTTCGTTCTTCAAATCTACAAGAGGTTCGTCGGGATGCAGTTCCAGACTGAGTCCTAACTGACGGAATACGTCGGCATATCGCTCGAACATAGAAGGCAGCGGAGCATGGTCGGTGCCGTGACCCAATATTTCGCGCTTCAGTTTGCGCCCCTTGTCGATGACTGCCACACGGGCACTGGTCATGCGGAAACGGCTATGCAGATATTTCGTGCGCAACACATCGTGGAGGTCGGCAA
>DEJD01000064.1:661-1274 GCA_002353215.1 Prevotellaceae bacterium UBA2757 | reverse complement strand
CCTTTGTAGTCGGCAAGGTCGATTCCCTTTACCTCAACATTCGATGGTACCCACTCGAAAAGGGGTAGGAATTTCTTGCGCGTCAACATAGTGATGCGCAGGTCGGGATGCTGGCGTGCCAACTGAGTAAGTACCGGCACAGTCATGGCTACGTCGCCCATAGCGGAGAAACGCATGGCGAGAATTTTTTTTATTTCCTTTGGCTCTTTACGTTTGAGTTCCATCATCGTTTTTCTTAGTTATATTTATTCTGTCATCGCAAAAACAACGCAAATTTAGTGATAATTAAGTGAAATGTGAAAAAATACACGTACCTTTGTGCGTCATTTATAATAAAATATCAAAATATGGAAAGAAAAAACTATAAGAGAACTACCGTGACTTCGGCTTTGCCTTATGCCAACGGACCTGTCCATATCGGACACTTGGCAGGAGTGTATGTGCCTGCAGATATCTATGTCAGATACCTGCGTCTGAAGGGCAGAGAGGTGATGTTCATCGGCGGAAGCGATGAACACGGAGTGCCGGTAACTATCCGTGCAAAGAAGGAAGGATGCACTGTGCAGGACGTTGTGGACCGCTACCACGGTATTATCAAGAAGTCGTTCGAGGA
>DEJD01000064.1:0-569 GCA_002353215.1 Prevotellaceae bacterium UBA2757 | reverse complement strand
TTTGTAGAACAGACAACAGAACAGTTCTACGACGAGGAGACAAAGCAGTTCCTTACTGACCGTAACATAAAAGGCGAATGTCCGCGATGCCATGCTGAGGGTGCCTATGGTGACCAGTGTGAAAAGTGCGGTGCTACGCTCTCGCCTGAAGAACTTATCAACCCGGTGAATGCTATCAACGGCAATCCGCTCGTGAAGAAAGCAACGAAACACTGGTACCTGCCATTAAACGATTATCAACAGTGGCTCGAACAGTGGATTCTGAAAGATCATCAGGAATGGCGCAGCAACGTATATGGACAGTGCAAGAGCTGGCTCGACGGAGGACTGAAACCACGTGCCGTGACACGAGACCTCGACTGGGGAATCCCAGTTCCTGTAGAGGGAGCCGACGGAAAGGTACTCTATGTGTGGTTCGATGCTCCAATCGGATATATCAGCAACACTAAGGAACTCTGCGAGAAGGAACCTGAGAAGTGGGGCACTTGGCAGAAGTGGTGGCAGGACGATGAGAGCCGACTCATCCATTTCATCGGTAAAGACAATATCGTGTTCCACTGCATCGTGTT
>DEJD01000090.1:37900-38370 GCA_002353215.1 Prevotellaceae bacterium UBA2757 | reverse complement strand
ACCTTGTACATCTCTGCCCAGTCGGTGCCTGACTCTTCTGCAATGGCACGGAAGAGTGGTGGAACAGGGAAGAGGTTGTCTTTGATGACACGGCAGTTGTCGCTGACGAAGTGGAGTACTTTTGTCTGTGCACCACCTGTGCAGTGTACCATTCCGTGGATGTGCGGACGAAGACGGTCGAGAAGTTGCTTGACCACAGGTGCATAGGTGCGGGTAGGCGAGAGTACGAGTTTTCCTGCGTTGACAGGTGCTCCGGCTACCGGGTCGGTCAGTTTGTAGCTGCCTGAATAGACGAGTTCGTCGGGTACTGCCTTGTCGTATGACTCAGGATAGCGTTCTGCAAGATATTTTGCAAACACATCGTGACGGGCAGAGGTGAGTCCGTTGCTACCCATACCGCCGTTGTATTCCTTTTCGTATGTAGCCTGACCGCAGGAGGAGAGTCCTACGATGACGTCGCCCGGACGGAT
>DEJD01000090.1:36553-37769 GCA_002353215.1 Prevotellaceae bacterium UBA2757 | reverse complement strand
TCGCCCGGAATGAGCATCTTATTACGCCCTATAGTTGAAGACACAAGTATGTTATCGACTGCTCCTACACAAAGCAGGTCGTCAGTGTTCATTACTATGGCATCCTGAGCTATGCCGCGCCATACAGACAAATCGCCTGTTTCCTTCCAGTACATATAAGCCAGGGCAGACTTTGTGCCTGCTCCGTCGGCATGCATGATGTTGCAGTATTCAGGGTCGCCGCCCAATATGTCGGGTATGATTTTGCAGAATGCCTGCGGAAAAATACCCTTGTCGATGTTCTTGATAGCATTGTGGACGTCCTCCTTAGCAGCTGAGACTCCACGCATCATGTAGCGCTGATTGCTGGCCTGTGTGTCGTTGTTCATTTCTGAATGATTTTAGAGAATATTTACTAATCGAAGTAAAATTTTATGCAAAGGTACATATTTTTGTTAAAAATATTGTGCATATGTGAAAAATCTTTATTAAATTTGCAGCATAAACCACAAAAAAGAGGTTTGTTGTTGTATTTTTTTAAGATTTTAAAATAAAAAATGGTTTTTACAGCTGAACAAATTGCCGGATTTACGGGTGGAACAGTAGAAGGCGACAAGAATGTGCAGATTACTACGTTTGCTAAGATTGAAGAAGGAAAGAAAGGTGCTCTGTCGTTCCTGGCAAACCTGAAATATGAACATTATCTATACACTACAGAGTCGAGCGTGGTGCTGGTGAACAAGGATTTTGTTCCGACGCAGCCAGTGAATGCAACTCTGGTGAAGGTGGATAATGCATACGAGTCGGTGGCAAAACTGCTGCAGATGTATGAATCGATGAAGCAGAAACGAGTGGGCATCAGTTCGCTGGCATTCATCGACCCTTCGGCAAAAATCGGTAAGGACTGTTACATCGGACCATTTGTGGCAATAGGCGAGAATGTGGAGATAGGAGACGGTTGCGTATTCCATCCTCATGTGACTATAGGCAGAAATGCGAAGGTGGGTAATAATACTGAGATATATTCAAATGCTGTTGTCTATCATGACTGTGTGGTAGGCAACAATTGTATTTTACATGCAGGTAGCGTAATCGGTGCCGACGGTTTCGGTTTCGCTCCTACACATGACGGATATGATAAGATTCCGCAAATCGGTATCGTGACGATTGAGGATGATGTGGAGATTGGTGCCAATACTTGTGTGGACCGTTCGACAATGGGAAGCACATACGTGAG
>DEJD01000090.1:22229-36454 GCA_002353215.1 Prevotellaceae bacterium UBA2757 | reverse complement strand
GTGGGCAAGTGGTGTATGTTTGGCGGACAGGTAGGAATTGCCGGTCACCTGAACATAGGCGATAGAGTGCAGATGGGTGCCCAGAGCGGTCTGGCCGGAGATAAGAATGCGAAGAAAGGCAATTGTGCACTGATGGGTAGTCCGGCTATAGATGCACGTAAGTGGTCGAGAAACGTGGCTGTGGTGAATAATCTCGCAGAACTGCGCGAAGAACTGATTGAACTGAGAAAAGAGCTGAAAGAATTAAGAAAACATAAATAATAGTCGAAACGACAATATGATTAGACAAAAAACGCTGAAGGATTCGTTCACCCTTGCAAGCAAGGGACTGCACACAGGATTGCACATCACTGCTACGTTCAATCCTGCGCCAGCTAATCATGGACTGAAGATTCAGCGCATGGATTTGGAAGGTACACCTATTATAGACTGTGATGCTAAACTGGTAGGAGATACACAACGAGGTACTGTGCTGACGAAAGACAATGTAAAGGTGAGCACTATCGAACATGCTATGGCTGCCCTGCTGGCTGCCGGCGTCGATAACTGCCTTATACAACTCGACGGTCCCGAAATGCCTATTCTGGACGGAAGTGCTCTCTACTGGACACAGTCGATAGAGAAGGTCGGAACAGTGGATCTGGATGCAGAGAAGAATTTCTATGTTGTGGATAAAGTGATAGAGGTGGAAGGAAAGAACGGTGAACACATGAAGATAGAACCATGTGATCATTTCTGTATGGATATAACTACAGACTTCGGTACCAGTGTGTTGGGTAAACAGAATGCTAAACTTGACGATATAAACGACTTCGCAAAGGAGATTTCTTCTGCCCGTACATTCGTATTCGTCAGAGAAATTGAACCACTGCTGAATATGGGACTCATCAAGGGTGGTGACCTCGGAAATGCAATCGTTATTTACGAAATAGAACTCAGTCAGGAACGATTCGACGCACTGACCGACAAACTGGGTGTGAGCAGGATGAATGCAAAACAGCTGGGATTCCTCAATCCGAAACCGCTGACATGGAAGAACGAAACCACCCGACACAAGTTGCTCGACGTAGTGGGCGACCTCGCACTCGTTGGCAGACCTCTCATCGGAAAGGTGACAGGATATAAGCCAGGACATGCAATTAATAATATGTTCGCGCGCGAGATACTTAAAAATATGTAAGAATAAGAAAGAATAAAGTAATATGGCAAAAATCAGCCCATTGGCATTTATAGACCCAGAAGCAAAGATAGGGGAGAACTGTGAAATCGGTCCATTCTGTTTCATAGACAAGAACGTAGAAATCGGTGATAATAATGTTTTGATGAATTCTGTCACATTATTGTCTGGTACACACATGGGAAACGGAAATACTCTGTTTCCTGGTGCTGTCATCGGAGCTGTGCCACAAGACCTTAAGTTCAGAGGTGAGGAATCGACAGTTGTAATAGGTGACAATAATAAAATTCGTGAGAACGTAACCATTCATCGTGGTACTGCAAGCAAGGGTACAACGAAGGTGGGTTCGAACAACCTCATCATGGAGAATGCTCACATTGCTCATGACTGCGAAGTAGGTAGCGGCGTCATCATGGGTAACTCTACAAAACTGGCAGGCGAAGTGATTATCGATGATAACGCAATACTAAGTGCCGTAGTCCTTGTACACCAGTTCTGCAGAATCGGTGGATACACTATGGTACAAGGAGGAAGCCGTACGAGCAAGGACATTCCTCCATTCACAATGGTAGGAAGAGAGCCTGTTTCGTATGCCGGACTTAATATAGTAGGTCTGCGTCGTCGTCAGTTTGCTCCTAATATCATCGATAATATTGCACATGCATACCGACTGATTTACTCGTGTAACCTGACTGTAGCTGAAGCTGTGGAACAAATCAGACAGGAAGTGCCAATGAGCAAAGAAATAGAATATATCATTGACTTTGTTGCAAATTCTAAACGAGGTATCGTAAGATGATTTATAAGTTCACCATAATCTCGGATGAAGTGGAAAACTTCATGAGAGAAATCCAAATTGACTCACATGCTACCTTCCTGGATCTGCATAAACTAATCCTGGAATCATGTAAATATAAAGATGACCAACTGACCAGTTTCACTATCTGTGAAAACGGATGGGAAAAAGGACAGGAGATTACATTGGAGGAGATGGATACCAGTGTGGATCAGGACAGTTATATCATGGCCAAGACTGAGTTGAACGAGTTTCTTGAAGATGAAAAACAACACCTGCTCTATACCTTCGATATGCTGGCAGAACGTGTGTTCTTCATAGAACTGAGCAGCATTAAACCCGGTTCGATGAAGGAGGGAAAGATCACTCGCTCGATGGGTGATGCTCCACAGCAGACACTCGACTTCGACGAACTGTTATCACGCAACCCGATTGTTTCCGACTCAGCCGTAATGGATGAAGATAATGAAATGTTCGGAGACGAAATAGATATGGAAGATATCAGTCTGGAGGGTCTTGATATCAGTGATGGAGAATACTAAAAGGCTGATTGTAGTGCTGGGACCCACAGCTGTGGGCAAGACAGAATATGCACTGAGTATGGCGGAAAACCTCGGGTGCCCGATTATAAATGCAGACTCGCGCCAGATATACAATGACTTAAGTATAGGAACTGCTGCCCCGACAGCAGAACAACTGGCACGCGTGAAACATTATTTTGTGCAGATGTTGCCCTTGGAACAATATTATAGTGCAGCACAATTTGAATCTGATGTCATGTGCCTTTTGTCAGATTTGTTCAAACAACACGACGCGGTTGTGATGACAGGAGGCTCAATGATGTATATCGATGCCGTTACCAAAGGTATCGACGATATTCCAACCATAGACGATGAGGTGAGAAGTAATCTGCAAGAACGCTTCAGAACAGAAGGCATAGAACCTCTGCTGGCAGAGTTGAAACTGCTGGATGCGGAGTATTATGCTGAGGCAGACCTGAAAAACCATAAACGCATCATACATGCTCTGGAAGTATGCTACCAGACTGGTAAGCCATATTCGTCGTTCCGTACTCAGGCTGTAAAAGAAAGACCTTTCATAATCGAGAAAATAGGACTGAGGCGTAAACGCGAAGATTTGTTCGACAGAATAAACAGGAGAGTGGATATGATGATGGAAGAGGGACTGATGGATGAGGCAAGAAGAGTTTATCCGCAGAGACACCTTAATTCACTTAATACGGTGGGCTATAAGGAACTCTTCAAGGTTATCGACGGCGAATGGGAACTGCCTATGGCTGTGGAACGAATAAAGAAAAACACAAGAGTGTATGCTAAGAAACAAATGCTGTGGTTTTCTAAAGACCCTGATATAAAGTGGATTGACCTGTAGTCAATCATTCAGAAAACCTTAATTATGAATCCTATGAAAAAAATCTTTCAATATATCCGAATTTCCTTGCTGTGGTACGGCAGACAATATAAGGGCAGGTGGTATCAGCGACTGGCTGTAGTATTTTCCACTTTCCTATGTTGTTTCTTTATCTACCTCGTGGCAGTAGCCTATAATTTCTGCTGGCTCTTCGGAGAGTCACCTTCGATGGAGAGTCTGAAGAATCCGGTCACGAATGAACCTTCGTATGTCTATTCCGCTGATAACGATAGTATTCCAATCGGTAAGTTTTTCAATGAAAATCGTTCCCTCGCTTCGTATAAGGAGATTTCACCTTTTGTGGAATATGCTTTGCTCTCTACTGAAGACGAACGTTTCTATAAGCATCATGGCATTGACTTCAAGGCTATCTTCGCTGCCATGAAGGATATGGTTCACGGTAATGCACGTGGTGCCAGCACTATTACACAACAGCTGGTGAAAAATCTGTATAAGATGCGTACCAGACATACTGATGGTGTGCTATGTAAGGTGCTGGGACTGAAAATGCTTATTATCAAGACTAAGGAATGGATTACTGCTGTGAAGATTGAGAATATGTACACTAAGGAGGATATCCTCACTCTCTATCTGAATACTGTGGATTTTGGCAGTAATGCTTTCGGTATCAGAACTGCTGCTAAGACTTATTTCGGAAAATCCTGTGACCCTAAAGACCTGAATGCAGAACAGGCTGCTGTGCTCGTGGGACTGCTCAAGGCTACAACCACTTATAATCCTAAGGTAAATCCGAAACGCAGTATGGAAAGGCGTAATGTGGTGCTGCATAATATGTTGAACCACCCGGAACTGTCTGCAGGACTGAAACCGATGACCAGAAAGCAATGCGATTCACTCTGTCTGTTGCCAATAGACCTGAGTCGTTTCTCCGTTGAGAAGGCTTACGGAGGCAAGGCTCTCTATTTCAGAGAGTATATCAGACAGTATGTATCTGATTGGTGTAAGGAGAATGATTATGATATGTACAGTGACGGCTTGAAGATTTACACGACAATAGATATGAGAATGCAAGCTTATGCTGAATGGGCTGTTCAGAAGGGAATGAAGAATATTCAGCAGAAGTTTGACAATCACTGGCACGGTACTGCTCCATGGAGAGATGAACATTATCAGGAGGTGCCTAATTTCATTGAGAATATTGCCAAAAGAACTGATTATTATAAGTATCTGGCAAAGAAATATGATGATGACCAGGATTCTATCTGGTTCTATCTGAATCAGCCGCATACAGTCAAACTTTTTGCCTACGGAAAGGGAGGACAGAAGAACGGATATGTAGAAAAGGAAATAAGTACTCTCGACTCAATACGGTATATGGTCAGTTTCATGCACACAGGAATGGTTGTGATGGAACCACAAACCAGTATGGTGAAAGTGTGGGTGGGTGATATTGATTTCGAACATTGGAAATATGACAAGGTGACTGCTATGCGTCAGCCTGGTTCTACTTTTAAACTGTTCGTGTATGCATCGGCATTTGAGAATAACGATTCTATCACTCCTGACTATAGAGTGACAGATTCGTATGTATCGCTGAAAATGCCAGATCCTGCTAATCCCGGAAAGACCAAACTATGGCAACCACATAATGCTGACGGCATCTGTACTTATGCTAATATGACTCTGCGTTCCGCTTTTGCTCGTTCTGTAAATACCATCGCCGTGAAGATGGGACTCAAGACTGGCATTCCAAATGTTATCAATATAGCATATAAGATGGGAATACACAGCAAACTGGACACTGTGCCGTCGCTGTCCTTAGGTTCGTGCGATGTGAGTCTGCTGGAGTTGTGTAATTCGTATAGTACTGTCATGAACACAGGAAAACACCGGGATCCAGTTGTTGTAACCAGAATTCTGGATCGCAACGGAAAGGAAATCTATAATTATATGAAGGACGGACCAAAAGAAGAAGTGGCGATGAAGGAAAAAACGGCTTATTATATGCAAAAACTCCTGTGGGGAGGAATGAGAGAGGGCGGAGGAACTGTCAGCGCTCTGTGGCAATATGTAAGACCTGTAGCGGAAGAAACAGAATTCGGTGGAAAGACAGGTACTTCAAATAATCATTCTGATGCCTGGTTTGTCGGTACTACTAAGAATCTTGTCGGTGCAGTGTGGGTTGGCGGAGAATATAGATGCATACATTTCCGTACTGGAGAACTGGGGCAGGGTAGTAGAACTGCATTGCCTATATTCGGCTATTTTATGAATAAGATTCTGCAGGATCCTTTGTACGAACATTATAAAGGTAAGTATCCTGAAAATCCATATAAATAATAATGTGTCTTTAGAACTGAAATTCAGTTTTTGAGATTTCCTCTATAAACATGTTTTGCGCTTAAAATGACTTTTGAAGGTCAATTTAAGCGCAAAAAAAATTGCTTATCTCACGACAAGCAATCTTTACTAACCTTAAAATAAATCTAATACCATGAAAAACACGATGCAAAGGTATGGATTTTGTACGTTTTGACAAGTTTTTATACTAAAAAAACGCGCACACTTTGTCAACTTTAACACATTTGTGTAAAATATGGACAATTTATATATACGCTATGTATAAAACAAATTGTGTTATTCAACATATAAAACCAATCCTTTCAGATATTCTCCTTCTGGGTGATATATATTGATAGGGTGGTCGGCTGGCTGATGGAGTTGATGCAGAATCCGTACTTTGCGATTCGCTGCAGCAGCTGCTGAAAAGACGGCTGTACGGAACTGGTTTTTATCAACTGCCTGTGAACAGGAGAATGTGAAAAGAATACCTCCCGGCTGAATTTGTTCAAATGCTTTACGATTGAGCCTGATGTATCCTTTTATGGCATTGCGCAAAGCATCTTTGTGTTTTGCAAATGCTGGAGGATCGAGAATAATCAGGTCGTATTTGGTTGTCATGTTGTCGAGGAAGTGGAATGCATCCTCTGCGAATGCCTTATGACGATTGTCTGCTGGGAAGTTGAGTTCTATATTGGCATTTGTGAGGTCGATGGCTTTCTGACTGGAATCTACAGAGTGTACGATGTTTGCCCCTCCTCGCATAGCATATAATGAAAAACCACCAGTGTAGCAGAACATATTAAGTACGTTACGCCCTTTGGAGTATTCGCCCAAGAGTTTGCGATTTTCCCGTTGGTCGATGAAGAATCCTGTTTTCTGACCATGTAGCCAGTCCACATGGAAACGCAGTCCGTTTTCGCTGGCAATATCATCTGCAGAACCACCAAGGAGAAATCCGTTTTCCTGATGAAGGTCGGCCTTATATGGAAGTGTGGTTTCTGATTTGTAGTAAATGTTATGAAGTTTTTCTCCTAAAACCACTTTCAGTGCATCAGCAATTATCTGGCGGTCACGGTGCATACCTACGGAATGAGCTTGCATAACAGCTGTGTCTCCATAGATGTCTATGACAAGTCCTGGCAAGTTGTCGCCCTCGCCATGTACCAGTCGATAACTTTCGTCACCGAGTCCGAGAGCAAGACGTACTTTGTGAGCTGCTTTCAGGTGCTGCTCATAGAATTGCTGGTTGATTGGTTCCCGTTCGAAAGTAAGTACACGAACCATAATAGAACCAATCTGATAATGTCCTGTAGCTATATACTGATTGTCGGAGGTGAATATTTCAACTACTTCGCCTTCCTCAGGCTCAGAGCTCATATGATGGATTGCACCGGAGAAAACCCATGGGTGGAAGCGCAGCAGGGAATCTTCTTTTCCGCGTTTGAGATATAGTTGTTTCATTATTATGATGTTATATGTTTTTTGATTTCATTGTATATTTTCACACACGCCCAAGCATCGATGGCGGCATATTGTTGTTGGGCTACAGAAAGCACATCTGCTTCCCAATTGCTTAGCTGTTGACGTTTGGCTATTTTTTTTGCAAAGAGGTTTGCATATATTTTCTGCAGACTTTTGTCTTTGATACCTAATTTGGTTATTTCATTTTGTATGTCGATGAATGTGCCAGGTGTGAATTCAGCACGTCTCCGAAGGTTCATCATGTCGTCTTTGAGTCCCAGACCGACTTTTGTAATGGTAGAATCTTCCAAAAGACTCAAGATGGAAGCTGGTATCCCTTCCATTCGATTCAGACGGAAAAGAAAACACTGAGTGGCTGTTGCTACTTGGAGCAGGGCTACTTTGTGCAGTTTCCCTTTTTGAAAACATGGACGTGTTTCTGTGTCGAATCCGAGTAGTGGCTGTGTAAGCAGATAGTTGACAGCTTTATTGGCTTCTGCTTCATTATCTATTATATAGATATTCCCCTCAAAGCGTTCTATCGGCAGGTCATTGATGTTTTCTTTGTCGTATGTCTCTACTATTTCTCGTTCCATTTATATTGTGCTGTGATTTTACATATGTTTATGATGGTTTGTTTTACCCGTTCCAATGATTGGATAGGCAGGAATTCGTATGGTCCATGGAAGTTGATGCCGCCAGCAAAGATGTTGGGGCAGGGAAGACCCATGAATGAGAGTTGGGCTCCATCTGTGCCACCTCTGATTGCTTTAATCTTTGGTGTCATTCCTGCTTCTGTTATGGCTTGACGGGCTATGTCGATAATATACATCTGCGGCTCTACTTGTTTGCGCATGTTATAGTATTGGTCGGTCAGTGTGAGTGTAGCTGTACCGTTGCCATAGCGTTGGTTGATGGTATCTACTATTCTGCTGACTGTCTGTTTGCGTTTCTGAAACTTTTCCGTAGAGTGGTCGCGAATGATAAAGGAAAGATTGGCTTCTGTACAGCTTCCGCTGATGGATGTGAGGTGATAGAAACCTTCGTAGCCTTCAGTTGTCTCAGGTGTCTCGGATTGTGGAAGCATCTGTACAATTTCTGTTGCAATCCGTCCTGCATTAATCATCTTTCCTTTTGCAGAACCTGGATGTACGGAACGTCCAGATACTGTTATCTTAGCTGATGCAGCATTGAAATTTTCAAATTCTATCTCTCCACATTCTGAACCATCTATGGTATATGCAAATTCACAACCGAATTTTTCTACATTGAAATGATGGGCTCCCATGCCAATCTCTTCGTCTGGATTGAATGCTATGCGGATTTTTCCATGTTCAATTTCCGGGTGCTTCTGCAGATAAACCATTGCTTCGACTATTGCAGCTATGCCTGATTTGTCGTCGGCTCCAAGTAGGGTAGTGCCATCTGTCGTTATAATGTCGTCCCCTATATGGTCAAGCAATTCAGGAAACTGTTTTGGCGAGAGAACTTTATCTGCAGATAAAGTGATGTCTTTGCCGTCGTAGTTATTTATGATTTGTGGTTTTACATTTGTGCCTGAAGCATCTGGAGATGTGTCGAGATGAGAGATAAATCCTATTGTCGGAATAGATTTTGAGGTGTTGGAAGGCAGGGTGGCATATAGATATCCTAAGGAGTCCAGTTCCACGTCTTGTAATCCCTCATTGATTAGTTCGTCGTGCAATACCTTCGCAAATACCATCTGTTTTTGGGTAGATGGTGTTGTTCCGGTCTCTTCTGATGATTGTGTATCGAATGATACGTATTTTAAGAATCTCTCTGTAATATTCATTTTCTGTTTATGTGTTTAGTTAAATAGGATTACTATAGCCATAAGTATGAATAATAATCCTACTAAGCCGTTTATCCATTGTTGGGCATGTTCGAAGGTACTGTTCAACTGGTCTGCTTGTGTGAGTGCTCTTCTGATTGCCCAGGCAAGTATTAGAACTGGAATGCTGGCAGCAATTGCAAAAATAAGCGGTACAAATAGTCCTGTCTGTGAGGTTATGGATAATGGTAACATCAATCCGAAGTAGAATACCGCACTTTCGGGGCAAAAGGCAAAGGCAAGTATGATGCCGAGGATAAGTGCCCCAAGCGGACCATTCCGATGTATCATTTCTCCTGAATTATGGCAGTTCTCTCCCTGATGATGATGATGGGGATGAATTGCACGGAAAAGCATGAATATGCCAACTAATATTAATATGTATGGTACAATCAATTCTGCTTTAGACAAGACGGATGCCATTCCTTCTATATTTCTTCCCCCTCCGATAAGACACATCAGAATCCATCCCAATACGGTGTAGGTAATGGTCTTGCCAAGGGCATATAGTAGCAGCGTCCGTCGGGGATGCTTGTATTTAGCCCGTCGGGTCAGATATGTGAGCGCGGATATGTTGATAGCAAGTTGACAAGGATTGATTGCAACCAATAATCCTAAAATTAATGCAGCAAGCAGTGGTAGTTCTGCCTGCTGCGACAGTATGTTATTTATTATGTTCATTAATGTGTTATGAGCAGAATGCGAGTATCAGTACTTGAGCTGTTATGATTCTGAGGAACATGGACAACGGATAGACTGTAGAGTAACCTACAGACGGAATTCCGTTATTTGCCTGTGCCTGAGAGAAGGCAAGTGCTGGCGGGTCGGTAGTAGCACCTGAGATGATTCCTGAAAGAAGGAAGTAGTTTATGTGCCATTTTACTCTGGCGAAGATTCCCATTATGATGAGTGGAATGAATGTAATCAGGAATCCAATCCATACGTAATGAATACCGCCGTTTAGCACTGTATCTACGAAGTTTCCACCGGCTTTAATTCCTACACTTGCGAGGAAGAGTACTAGACCGATGTCTCGAATCATAAGTGATGCGGAGTTGGTTGTATAGGCAACGAGCTTGATTTTGTATCCGAAACGTCCCAGCATGATTGCTATGATAAGTGGACCACCTGCAAGACCCAGTTTTACTGGTACAGACATACCTGGAATGGATATTGGTATCATACCAAATACTATACCAACGAATATACCTACGAAGAGTGTGAGCAAGTTTGGCTTGTCAAGTGCTTGTTTTGAATCACCAATTCGACTTGCAAATCGATCTACAGCATCTTCTGGTCCGACAGTTGTCAGGATATCACCTACCTGAAGAATTACGCTTGGACTGGCAAATAGTTCAATACCAGAACGATAAAGTCTTGTTACATTAACCCCAAACATTGAACTGGAGTGTAGTGAACCAAGTGTTTTTCCGTTTATATTGCTACGTGTAACAGTAAGTTTTTTCGATACCATTTTAACATCCTGTATCTCCCAATCTACTTCTGATTCTGGTCCGATAAACGCTGTGATTGCTTCTGCGTCTTCCGATGCACAGACTACAAAGATACGGTCGCCAGTAGTGAGTAGGGTGTTGCGGTTTGGCACTGTGATGTGTCCATCGTGGAGCAGACGGGAACATACGAAGTCGCGACCTATAAAATTATGTACTTGAAGGATGCTCTTTCCATTTATGGCCGGGTTGAACACCTCAATAGTCATCAGATGTGGCTTTACAGCTGCGTTTTTGCTATTCTTTTTGTTAAACAGTTCTTCTTCTTTCTGGAAGTTTATTTTGAAGATAAATCTTATCAGGATGATGCTTAGTATGATGCCTACAACACCAAGAGGGTATGCACAGGCATATCCGTTGGCAATTACAGGAATTCCATCTGGAAAGATATGAGGATTCATACTGCTTATCTGGTCAAGTGCAGCTGTGGCGGCACCAAGTCCAGGTGTATTGGTTATAGCACCACATAGTGTACCAACAAGCATGGGCAAATCGTTTGCTGCTGGAATGATGTGGCGACAAGAATAATAGATGATAAGCATTACAACGATGTTGAGCAATACTATTCCAGCTGCAATAGTGTTTGCTTTCAGACCGCCACGTAAGAGGGAAGTGAAAAACGAAGGACCGACCTGAAGACCGATGGAGAATACAAATAGGATGAGACCGAAGTCCTGAACGAAATTCAAGATTTCCATGTTCTCTATCACATTCATTCGTTTCAATAAGTCTCCGACGGCAATGCCGACAAAGAGTATCCAGGTAACTCCCAATGATATACCTTTTATCTTCAGTTTGTTGCCAAGGAATATTCCCAGTGCTATTACCAGAGAATACAATATCACTGTGTGTGCTACTCCTCCTCCTGTAATTAATAAATCAATAAACCACTGCATATTTTTATAATTTGTTATTTATTCTTGATACTGTTATTGTAATGGGTAAACCAAACAAGTGGCAATGATATTGGTTATTAATACCGTTAAATTCATTGGTAGTCCAAGTTTTACAAAATCGGTGAATTTGTAGCCGCCAGGACCATATACCATAGTGTTTGTTTCGTTACCAATAGGGGTTGCAAAACATGATGATATGCTAATCATAAGTGCTATTACAAATGTAAGAGGGTTGGCGTTCAGAATCTGAGCCGTGTCAATAGCTATCGGAATTAGAACGGCTGCCGCTGTGGCATTGGAAATCAGTTCTGTTGCTATTGTAGCTATAAGACAAAACATTATAAGGGACGCAAATGGATTAAAACTAAAGGTGTTTGCAATACCGTAGCCTATAGTACTTGCCAGTCCTGTTGCCTCGACAGCTTTTCCAATGCATACACTTCCTGCAAAGATTGTGACTATCTTCCAGTTTATTGACCGTTGCATTTGCTCTGCCGTACAACATTTAGTAAGCAGCATAGCACCTGCTGCAAGTAATGTACAGTGTAGCAGTGGTAGTATGCTGAATGACGACAATAATACCATGCAGATCATGATGAATATACTTATGAATGTCTTAGGTCCCTGTTGTGGCAATGCAATATTGTTTAATAACTGCAGTTTGTCTGATAGGTGATCTGAATTCATCTTAGTGCCCTCAAAAAGTAAAGTGTCTCCGGGGTAGATGGTGGTTTCGCGTGGAATCTCTGTGATTCGTTCTCCTTCGCGGGCAACAGCAATCAATACTACATCGTTTTCTTTTTCAAAGTCGATATCTGCCATTCTTTGTCCAACCAAACTGCTCTCCCTTACGACAGTTGCCATTTGCAGTGTACGGTTCTTGTTTAGTTCCTTAACACTGAAAACATGATGTGTTGCATTTACTAATCCATGTGTGGTACGTAATTGCAGAATGTCATCGATACGTCCGGAATAAACTAAGTGGTCGCCTCCAAAAATATATTCATTATTGGGAACAGGACTGATTATTTCTCTGTCAAAACGAACGATTTCAATTAGGTGTCCACCAGTTACGTTTAATAGGCGTGCCTCTTCTACAGTTGCTCCGATATATTTACAATCTGTTGGAACCAGAAGCTCTACCGTGTAGTTATCACTGCTTTCGAATGATTCTTCTGGGGCCTTTCTGGTAGGCAGGTATTTCTGTAGAAATATGATTGTAATAGTTCCGGTAATAGTACAAGCTAATCCTGGAATAAACGGCGCGAAGAACGACATGGTATGACCTGTACCATGATGATAGAAGGCGGAAGCGAGAAGATTTGTAGAACTGCCGATGATAGTACAGAACCCTCCTAATGCTGAGGCATAGCTTAATGGTATAAGTAGTTTAGATGCGGGTATCTTTATTTTTTTACTCCATTCTTTTACAACATTGATAAACAAAGCTGTAGTGGTGTTGCTGTTGAAGAAGGCGCTCATAGCCGCAACAGATAACATCAGATTTGCTATTGCACGTTTTAGCGTTTTGGGGGAACCGAGTTTCCCGGAAAGCCAGTGAACGACTCCTGCATGTACTAAACTTGCTCCGAGAACTATTAAAACTCCAACAACGAAAACTGTTCTGGCACTGAATGATGACAGGGCTTCTTCGTCGGAGAGTGTGCCAGTGAGTAAGAGTGCAGATATAATAATGAGAGCCAACATGTCGCCAGACATCTTGCCTCTGAACGTCATCACTGTCTTAAATATAATGACAGCGATGGTGAACCATGCGTAAATGCTTAAATCAAGCATCTGCATGTTTGTGTGGTTTATTCAAAATTAAAAATGTGACCAAATCCTGTCATGTCGAATACATTCTTTATCAATGGTTGCAGGCCTTTGATAATAAGTTTTCCGCCTGCTTCTGTTACGTCTTTGTGCATTTGCAGGAAAACTCTAAGACCCGAACTACAGATGTATGACATTTCTGTGCAATCAAGTATGATGACGTCACCGAGATGAGCATTTGCTTCTTTCAATTTCTCTTTTACGTCATCCAAATGAATTGCATCCAATGGACCATCAATATAAATTGTCTTCATGCGTTTATATTTTTCTTCATTGTTAAAATGTTCGATCCACCATCGTAACGATAAGCTACTTCATCCATTATTTTGTTGATGAGGAATATGCCCAAACCGCCTATCTGTCTTTCGTCTGCAGATAGGGTGGTGTCAACCTCCGGAGCTTCTTCTATAGGATTAAAAGGTTTGCCCTGATCTTTCAGTTCGAATGCAATGACATTGTCAGATTGTTCTGTCCATGTCTTTAATGTCATAGTATGGTCTTCGTTTTGTGGATAAGCATACATGATGACATTTGTAACTGCTTCTTCCAAAACAAGGTTGAGATTGAATGTCAGCATTGTATCCAATCCCAATTCTTCGCATAGAACTTCTATAAATTCTGTTAGAAGTTCTATTTGTTTTACGTCGTTATGAAGGGTTAGTTCGCGTTGCATTATTTAAACTGGAACAATGAGTAAAAACCGGTGATTGTAAATACTTGTTTTACTTCAGGCAGAACATTGGTGATTGTTATGTCACCATTCTTTGCCATTGTTTCCTTACGCAAGCTTAATAATAATCTCAGACCAGAGCTGCTGATAAAAGAGAGCTTCTCCATATCCAAAACCAAGTGCTTGTCTGCATTGTCCATCATTACTTTCATGTCTTCTGCAAATTGTGGAGCAGCTGCAGTGTCAAGTCTTCCATCCATCACACCTGTAAGTGTGCCATTTTCTTCTGTTACT
>DEJD01000090.1:12298-22172 GCA_002353215.1 Prevotellaceae bacterium UBA2757 | reverse complement strand
TGTGCAAATATAATGACTTTTTGCGGTATAAGTTAAAAAAAATCGAGTAAAACTCATTTTACATTGATATTCTTTATTGTGAAGTTCTCTACATATTCCTCATGCAATTCCTTCTTGTTAGCCTTTATATCGAGGTTTTCAAAGGTGAAATTGCTCAGGTGATACTGAGATTCCTGTTGATTGACATTAAAGAAAACATTGCAATCGAATTTAATGTTTCGCATGGTTATGTGGTCAGAGTACGACATAGGGGTAGTCTCCCTACCTTTAAGATCGTAGAACTGTGTCCATGGGGCAACGAGAATGAAGTTCTTACCATATCCCTCAATATCTTCAACTGTAATGTATTCGTAGCGCTGAGGAGTGTCTGGACGCATCTTGAGCCACAACAGGTTGTTTGCTTCACTCACTTTGATCCGTCGAAGGATGATGTTGTGGTTGAACACACTTTCAGAACCTAATGTCAGACATCCATGACAGAAACCATATTCGCAGTCTTCGATGATGATATTTCTGTTTTCTCCATCGCCTTCCATCTCAGGGAATTTGCTTAGGTCCACTCCTTCGTATTTTGTGCGGAATGCATCGGCATAAGGGCCTTTGCCGCCTTTGATTGCAACAGCATCGTCATTTACAGACATATAACATCCTTTTACCAGGATGTTTTTTACAACATCAAGGTCGATGGCGTCAGTTGACGGGGCTTTGACCGGTTTGGCTGGAGAGTAGATGTGGAGATTAAGTAGTTTTACATTTTCGCTATTATAGATATGTGTTGTCCAGAAAGGAGAATTCTGTAGATTGACTCCTTCTATCTGCACATTCTTACAGTTGGAAATATACACAAGTCGAGGACGTTGTTCATCTTTGTTTGTGCATTTGCGATTCCAGTCTCTGCGCTCCCAAAAGTGCTTCCAGAAAGTATATCCGTTTCCATCTATAGCGCCTTTGCCTGAAATAGTGAATCCGTCTATCTTGTCTGCATTAATCATGGCAGAATAGTATTTGCATGTTTCTCCCTCAATACGGGTTGTAAGGATAGGGTAGTCGCTGCAATCATTACTTCCCATCAACACTCCCCCTTGCATAATATGAAGGTGAACGCCTTGTTTGAAGAATACAGCTCCAGTCATGTAAACTCCTTCTGGTACTACTACAACTCCACCTCCTTCAGAAGCTATTTTGTCGATAAGACTCTGTAACTCCTTTGTGTGAATTCTTCCATCGTTTACTACACCATAGTCTGTGATGCGGTATTTCTTACCAAGATTCTTGAGATTTACAGCATCTGTCTGTTTAAACCATGAATCAATTTCTGTTCCGTCTGGCCACAAATCTTTTACTACTTTCTTTCCGAAGGTGCTACTTGCACAAATAATGCAAAAGAGTAAGAGTATTTTTCTCATAATTAATGTATTATCTTAGGAGTTGTCAGGTGGATTTACTTGAAGATTTTCTTTATTTCTCCGTTGGAGTATTTGACAATGTTAATGCCTTTGCTCAATGAATTTATCTTTACACCTGCTGAATTATAAATTTCAATAATTTGTGAATCCTCTGAAGTCCCAGTTGGTTCTTCTCCTATTGTTTCTATTCCTGTAGCTATAGCGATTTCCTTGTATTTCTCAAGTTCATCTTCGCTTATAATAATCCATTGCTGTGCAGTGGCTTTGTTGCTGAAATCAAATGTTCCTTGTTTGATACTGCCAAATAGAGCTCCCATTTTGCCCGCTTCAAGGGATTTGTTTCCATTGTCATACCATGTGAACCAGTATCCATGAGTTTTGATTTGCTTGCTGCCTGCCTTCAGTGTTACATCAGTGCGGTCTGGCATCAATTGGAAAAACTCTGTATCTGATGGTTTCTTGCTTCCAGTTATGTTCTTCAGACCTATAGACGTGCTACCGGAAGCATGTGTGAGATATTTGCCATTACCGGCATTTTTAAACACGTAGTATCCTGCTGTAGCATTATACTCTATATACCATGCTGCTTCGTCTCCGATTTCCTCTTTTGTTAGGAATTCGTTCCATCCAGTTGCAGATGTAGTGCGAGCGTAGAGAAGTCCGCTGCCAAGTCCATAGTCTGCATTTTTACACATCAGGTAGTATTTCTTTTCACTGTCAAAGTTATAAGTATAACCAGACAGACCATTAGGGTAATTATCTGTTGGGCAAAGGCCGTCAATAAACAGTGCATAAAGCAAACAACAGCCGCCAAGGTATTGGAGTTCCAAATGCTTGTCTTTATCTGCTCCGTTTACAAACCAGTCATATGTAGCATTGTTTCCCCATCCGTGTACAGCATCGCCTCTCATATAGCAAGTAGTGGCATCGTAATTATTTTCAAGGAAATGCAGCATGTCGTTTGCTTCACGGCCTAACCACTTGCCGTATTTGCCTTCGCTTTCACGTGTGTCAGTACAATTATTCCAACGCCAGTGAGTTCCGACACCCACACCATGTCCAGTTTCGTGGATTACGGTGCCAATTGCCTGATTCCCGGCGTTAGGTCCGATGCGCATCCAACCTCCGTATGAACAGTCTGCTGTTGGTGTCTGTGCTCCGTAATGCCCTGACAAAGTAAAACCACGGATGCCTGTCCACTGATTGAAATACTCAATAGTCTGGTTAATGGCTGTTCTGCAACGAATGTTTGCGTCTTCTGTTGGAGCACCATTGTCCCATGTTCCTACACAAGTACCTTTAGGGTGAGTTACGACTTTAATCTCGTCACCATAGGCAACCATATATGTTTTGTTCATTATATATGGTCGCACATAATACACTGTTGCAGGTTTTAAATTGCGAATATGGAAAATATATCCGTTCAGTTGGTGATACTCTGTAGTACGTTCGTCAAGTACAGTTGGATTGTGTTCTGTACTCCAACAGACACCTCGTTCCAGAATGTTTGAACCTGTCATAGAAGCTCTGATAAGTGCCTCGGTACTACCGGTAGGGACGTAATGGTTGGTTGAACTTACTTTTGGAGCTGTTCCTGTACCTTGCTCTGGGTTTGCAATACGGAAAGCAAATAAAGCGAGGTCTAATGCCGAGATTTCCTGTGCGAGGTCATCGGCACTTGAAGCAATATCTTCTATCATGCCTTTTGCCTTGTTTATTTCTGCTAAAAATTCAGAACTGCCTTCTTTTTCAGCATCATAAAAAGCCTCTACTTCTGTTATTTTTGCTTGGAGTGTCGGTACGACTTCGCTTTTGTCAACATCACCAATTTGATAGAGTCTGAAATTATCTACTGCAATCCAGTTTCCTCCTGCATTCTGAGATTTGAATCCTATTTCTACCTGCCCGCCTAAATACTTGAACTGTACTGAATAGTCGTTCGCTGTATAAACAGCGGTCTGCTCGTCGTTTGCAAAAATATTAACTCCGGTATTTTCTTGAGATGGAGTACTCTGAGTTATGTTCTGAGCACCAACAGTCAGTTTGTACAGCCCTACAGGAAGTTTGTCGATGGTCTGTTTAACACTTGTGCTACCTGCACTTCCTGAGGAAACCCATTTCTCAAGATAGAAAGTACCTTCTTTCTTTGTGAAAGAATTGTTACTTTGGCTAACAAGATTTGTAACTGTCCAACCTGAAGTTCCGTTTTCAAATGATGGATTAACGATAAAGCTTGTTCGGTCAATTGGATTGTCTTCACTGGCTCCTGTCTGTGCGTAACAAATATTTGCTGTAGTAAGTACAGCAACAAGCAAAGATGATTTAAAATACTTTTTCATGGCGTAGTGCTTTCGTAGTTTCTTTTTTACAATTTACAAAGATATGGCAAAAAAGCTACAAGTACAAAACAAAAACGGATAAAAGTTTATGTTGACTATAAATATTGTCAGCGTTTGCGCCAGCAATTGAATCCGAGAACGAACTTTAATGTGCCGTAAGTATTGGTCAAACCGAATGTGTCTTGACGGTATGAATAGGTGTGAAGTTCCAGTATGAGACCGGAAAACAGACGTGTGTTGTTCCAAAAGAAAGAGGCACGTGTCGTCAGGTCTGTTGATACGTTGTTGAGGATATTATGCGAGAAGTCCGATTCCTCAATGTTTGAACGTCTGTAGCCGATGGATGGCTGGGCAGCTATGGCAAGTAATAAGTTTCGTCCAACAACCCAATTGAAGGCATAGCCGACACTTATGGAATAGTCGCTGTAATTGACTTTCCTGAATAGAAGGGATGGATCTACTTGGTTTATCAGGTAATCGGGTAGTTCCTTGTCGTTGAGACTGACGTCTTGCCTGTTGTATTGAAATCCAAGAGTCCAACTGCCACAACTTCTTCTCTGTACTGCATTTTCTCCGAATGCTGCTGGCCATGAGAATTTGCGGTTGTTGAAAATGTAGAATGCATGAACTCCGAATACTTTTGAGTCCAATCCGGAAAAAGAACGGTCGTGGCCTTTGAAGTCGAAGTCGGAAAGATGTGTTATTCTGGCGGTTTTTCCACTGCTATATGTAAACACCTCGGCAAAGAGTCTTGCTGTGTGTAGGGAAAAACCCTTTCTGATTGATGTGCCATTGGTTTGACCGTTGGGTTTTCCAATATCGTTCAGGTTCCACGACAGTCCAAAACCGAGCATGCTATAGTAAACATATCCTCCAAGCACCATTGACGGTTCGGATTCTATAACCATTCGTTTGCCGGTCTCTCTGGATCTTATGTTGTAGAAATCATGCCAATAGCTGAGTTCGGATTGTACGGTGATGTTATATTTTTGTGGTGTTACGTATGCCGTATCGCAACTCATGAAGAATTTAGCCCAACCCTCTGCAAAACGTGAAAAGAAAGACTTTGCATCTGCATTGGTGGAAAATGCAAGGCATATGAAAAATATAACAGTTTGTTGCCGTAATGTCATTTTATCTGTTTGCGTTGTATGATTTATGGTCTATTCTTTAGAATTTTCCTAGAATCTTATCCATTACCCAGTTTGTAGGAGTAGCACTGAAGCTGTCGCAGTCACAGGTGCCAATACCTTGCAGAGTGTGGACAATTTGTTCAATCAACGGTAACTGAACGTGTGGCGGATTAGGAATGGCAAATTCTTCTATTCCTCGTTTAGTGTATAATTTGATTGGCTTATAATCGAATACAGAGAATGTTATGGTGCCCTTGTCGCCTACAAGCAATATTCTGTCTTTTCTTGCTGATTCGTATGCAACGAAACACCAGGATGCAGAACCTGTCAGACCGCTGTCAAAACGGAAGCAGGCATTAAAGGTATCTTCCACCTTGTATAGTCCTCCCATGTTCTGACTGTAGCCTTCCGCCTCTAATATAACTCCAAACATATATTGAAGTAAATCAAGCTGATGGCTTGCAAGGTCATAGAAGTAACCTCCTCCTCCTGCTACTTCTGGTTGCAGGCGCCACGGCATGTCTTTGCCGCTTTTAGCATCGAGTTCACGGGGAGGCACGTGGAATTGCACTTGTACGCTAAGCAACTTTCCGATTTCGCTCGATTCTACCAACTGTTTTACTTTGTTGAAATAGGGTAGGTAACGTCGGTAATAGGCCACGTAGCATGGCACTCCTGTGAGTTCTGATATCCTGTTTACACGAATGCACTCTTCGTAGCTCTTGGCAAGAGGCTTTTCCACATAGCATGGTTTGCCTGCTCGCATAGCCATTATAGCGTAAGTGGCATGTGACGATGGTGGAGTAGCTATGTATATTGCATTTACTTCCTTGTCATCAATAAGTGCTTGCGCATCATTGTAGTAACGTGGTATGTTGTTGCGTAAAGCATATGATTTTGCTTTTTCCAGGTTGCGACTCATAACTGCTACTACAGACGAACCTTCAATCTTGCTGAAGGCTGGTCCGCTCTTCTTCTCGGTTACTTCTCCACAACCGATGAAGCCCCATTTTATTTGCTTTGTTGTCATTTTTAGTTTTCTTGGTTGCAAATCTAATGAAAAAGCTATAAATTTGCAGATATTTTGGCGTAAAATGATTTAAAAATGAGAAAAAATATCGCTTGCCTGTCTAGAAGTATCAGTTTTGTGACCGCAAATTTCCTCTTTTTTCTTCGCGTGTCATTGATTCCTGCATTCCTGTTTGCACTTTTTCTGACCGTGGCCATCCATGCCCTCTTGGCATCTTTTTGGCCGCTTGCTCTGATTGGTTTTATATTGACAGTTGTGGCATATTTGTTTGTGCAAGGAATTGTAATCAGTATGTGGAGGACAAAGGAAAAAGGATTTGCTGTAGATGCACAGAAAACAAAGAGTCTGTATCGCTCGTCAATAAAGAAGATTGCCAGGGGATTCAATCCTAAGGTGTGTGCTAAAAGATTAAAGTACTACTTTAAGCATTTTTATCAAATGTTTTCGTTGTCAATGTGTTGTTTGTTTTTTTATTTGGCTCTTACGATTATAGTCTGTCTTCCTGTAATAGCAATTGTTGTTATAAAATGGACGATAGTCCAATCTGCTAATAGAGGTGATGTTGTGAATCTTCCCGACGGACTTGGCCTCACATTTTTTATTGTCACTTTCGTCGTTTCCTATATTCTATCTGCAATTCTGTCGCCATCCATATTACCTTATTTACTTCGTAAAAAAGAGTGTGATAAGGAGGATGCCGAGTTGGAGGAGATAAACATTAAGTAATAAATCATAAATTAAACTGCTTTGACAAGAAAGAAGAAACAGTTGCCACTGATTGAGAAGGTGGAGATTACTGCAGTTGCTGCAGAAGGAAAATCTATTGCCCGTCTTGATGATGGAGTAGTATTTGTACCCTATGTGGTACCTGGTGATGTTGTAGATTTACAGGTGAAAAAGAAAAAGTCGAACTATATGGAAGCTGTTTGTGTAAAAATCCATAAGTATTCCGACTTACGTGCTACTCCGTTTTGTCAGCACTTTGGTGTGTGTGGCGGTTGTAAATGGCAGTGCCTGAAATACGAAGAACAGTTGCGTGCCAAACAGCAGCAGGTATATGATAATCTGACTCGCATTGGCAAGATTGAACTGCCTGAATTTATGCCTATTCTGGGCAGTAAGAAAACTCAGGGATACAGGAATAAACTGGAATTCGGGTTCTCTAATAAACGTTGGCTTACCGAAGAAGAAGTGCGTCAGGATGTCAGCTATGATGTAAAGGATGCAGTAGGATTTCATATTACAGGGGCTTTTGATAAGATTCTGGATATCCAGGATTGTGGTTTGATGGATAATATTCAGAATCGTATCCGAAACGAAATCAGAAGATATGCACTTGAGAAAGGACTTGTATTCTACGATCTGCGTGAAAATCGCGGTCTTCTTCGCAGTATGATGATGCGTAATAGTAATACCGGCGAATTCATGCTTCTCATGCAGTTCAGAATAGATACGGAACAGGAACGTACTCAGGCAATGCAGCTTATGGAACATATTTCCGTAACCTTTCCTGAGATTACTTCTTTGCTTTATGTTGATAATCATAAAGCTAACGATACCTTTGCTGACCAGCCAGTACATTGTTACAAGGGTACGGACTTCATCTACGAGACAATGGAGGACTTGAAATTCAAGGTTGGTCCTAAGTCATTCTATCAGACTAATACCGAACAGGCATACGAATTGTATAGTGTAGCTCGCCGTTTTGCCGCCCTTACCGGTAACGAACTGGTTTACGACCTATATACAGGAACTGGAACTATTGCAAATTTTGTGGCAAAACAGGCCAGACAGGTTATTGGAATAGAATATGTTCCCGAGGCAATCGAGGACGCCAAAGTGAATTCGGAGATAAACGGCATCAGCAACACTTTGTTTTATGCCGGGGACATGAAGGATGTGCTGAATAGCGATTTCATAAGTGAACACGGACGTCCTGATGTAATCATCACCGACCCGCCTCGTGCAGGAATGCACCAGAGTGTTATAGATGTAATACTTCTGGCTGCTCCTCAGAAGATAGTGTATGTAAGTTGCAACCCTGCCACACAGGCACGCGACCTGCAGGCTCTTGATGCAGAATACAAAGTGGCGGCAGTACAACCTGTTGATATGTTTCCTCACACCCAGCATGTGGAGAATGTCGTATTGCTGATAAAAAGATAAATACAGATATGAGTCAATATTTTGATAATAAAGCAAGAAACAGATATAAGGATTATCCTGTGAGCGAGGAGTGCGAACTGCTTACTTTCCTTATGACACATATTGAGGGCGTGTCCCGAACTCGTGCGAAGGAACTGCTGTCAAGAAAGATGGTGTATGTGAATTCGCAGATAACCACCCAGTTCAATACATTGCTGAAACCGGGTATGCTCGTGCAGATAAGTGACCACGGACATAAACGTGACCTTCAGAGCCAATGGGTACACATTGTATATGAAGATGCTTTCCTTTTCGTTGTAGATAAGGCAAATGGCATACTCACCAATACTCAGCCCGGAAAACGTACTCAGACAGTGAAATCAATACTCGACGAATACGTAAAGCGCCAGAACCGTACGTTCTCAGTTCATACTGTTCACAGACTAGATCGTGAAACCTCCGGACTCCTTCTCTTTGCCAAGCGCCGAGATGTGCAGAAGATGTTTACTGACAACTGGAAAGACCTCGTAGCTGACCGCCGCTACATCGCAGTGTGTGAGGGGGTAATGGAAAAGGATGCAGGTTCTGTTACGAGTTGGCTGACGGATAATAAGATGTTTATTACCCATTCGTCACCCGTTGATGATGGAGGAAAAGAAGCAACTACACATTATAGAACTATAAAGCGAGGTAAGGAATATAGTCTTGTGGAGATGAAACTCGACACAGGCAGAAAAAATCAGATTCGTGTGCATATGCAAGACCTGCATCACAGTATTGCCGGTGATTATAAGTACGGTGCCGAAACCGACCCGATTGGACGTATCTGTCTTCATGCTTATAAATTGGCATTCCAACATCCTATCACGGGCGAATTCCTTAAGTTTGAAACACCCATACCACCTTCATTTAAGAATATACTGAAATAATATAAAGAATGAAAAATATACGTAACTTCTGTATTATAGCTCACATCGACCATGGTAAATCCACTCTGGCAGACCGACTGCTTGAGAAGACTAATACCATTAAGATTACTCAGGGACAGATGCTCGACGATATGGACCTTGAGCAGGAGCGTGGAATCACCATCAAGAGTCATGCCATCCAAATGGAATATGATTACAATGGCGATGTAATGGATAAGGGTAAATATATCCTGAACCTTATTGACACTCCGGGACACGTGGACTTCTCCTATGAAGTGAGCCGTTCCATTGCAGCTTGCGAGGGAGCTCTGCTCGTTGTCGATGCTACTCAGGGAGTACAGGCACAGACCATAAGCAACCTCTATATGGCTATCGACCACGACTTGGAGATTATCCCTGTCATCAATAAGATAGACATGCCTAACGCTATGCCTGAGGAAGTGGCAGATGAAATAATTGACCTTATCGGTTGTAAACCGGAGGAAATCATTTATGCATCTGGAAAAACAGGTGAGGGTGTTGATGACATACTGAATGCAGTCGTAGAACGTGTTCCGCATCCGGTAGGTGATGAGGAAGCTCCGCTCCAGGCTCTTATCTTCGACTCTGTGTTCAATTCTTACCGTGGCATCATTGCCTATTTCAAGATTGTCAACGGCGTGATGCGTACTGGTGATAAGGTTCGGTTTATAAATACCAAGAAGGAATATCTTGCTGAGGAAGTAGGTACGCTGAAAATGGATATGGTGCCGAAGAAGGAACTTCGTACTGGTGATGTGGGATATATCGTTACCGGTATTAAGAATGCCGTTGAAGTGAAGGTGGGCGATACCATTACTTCACTTTCCAATCCTGCTACAGAAGCCATTAAGGGATTCCAGGAAGTAAAGCC
>DEJD01000090.1:5849-12239 GCA_002353215.1 Prevotellaceae bacterium UBA2757 | reverse complement strand
TGCGTACCAGTCTTGAGAAACTACAGCTTAACGATGCGTCTCTCACATTCCAGCATGAGTCGTCTGCTGCCCTCGGATTCGGATTCCGTTGCGGATTCCTCGGTTTGCTCCATATGGAGATAGTACAGGAGCGCCTCGATCGTGAGTTCAATATGGATGTAATCACTACCGTTCCTAACGTGTCGTATATGGTTTACGACAAACACGGGAATGCTGAAGAAGTACATAACCCTTCAGGAATGCCCGATCCTACGCTTATCGAACATGTTGAGGAACCATATATCCGTGCAACAGTTATTACGACAGCCAATTTTATCGGTCCGATAATGACTTTGTGTCTTGGTAAGCGTGCAGAACTCGTAAAACAGGATTTCATTGCCGGCAACCGCGTCGAGATAGAGTTCCTTATGCCGCTGGGTGAGATTGTGATTGACTTCTACGACAAACTGAAGAGTGTCAGTCGCGGATATGCCAGCTTCGACTACCATCCGGCAGGTTTCCGTCAGTCAAAACTCGTAAAACTCGATATCCTCCTCAATGGAGAATCTGTCGATGCACTCTCCACCTTGACTCATGTGGATAATGCCGTGACTCTCGGACGCCGTATGTGTGAACGTCTCAAGGAACTCTTGCCACGTCAGCAGTTCGATATAGCTATCCAGGCTGCCATCGGAGGAAAGATTGTAGCACGCGAAACTGTCAAGCAGGTACGTAAGGACGTGCTTGCAAAGTGTTATGGTGGTGACGTGAGCCGAAAGCGTAAACTGCTCGAGAAACAGAAACGAGGTAAGAAGCGTATGAAACAGATTGGTAATGTGTCTGTGCCTCAGAAGGCGTTCCTTGCAGTCCTGAAACTTGATGATAATTAATTATTAATTCTTTAATAACCATACTATGAAAAAGTTAACCTCATTATTTGCATTGGTATTACTCACGGTAACTGCCATCGCAAATCCCGTTGACCCGGAAAAGGCAGAGCAGTTAGCTGCTGATTTCCTGCCTTCTACTGAGAATCTTACTTTAGTAAGTAACTCTAAGGAGAATCGTGTAAAACCATTCGGCACGGGTTCCGTATCTGCTCCTTATTATATTTATAGTAGGGGAGAAGGGCAGGGTTACGTGATTGTAGCGGGCGACGACTGCCTCCCAACCATCCTCGGATATACGGAGAGTGGTGACTTCGATGCAGACAATATGCCACCTGCTTTTCAGGCTATGCTCGACGGTTGGGCAGATTATGTAGCTCAGGCTCAGGCAGACGGTACTAATACTCCACGTCCGATGCTCACTGCTAATGCTGACCGTGCAAGTATCAAGCCTCTCATGACAAGCCATTGGCATCAGACCAGTCCGTATAATGACCGTTGTCCGTTCCTCAAGGGTACGACCAATCGTGCTGTGACAGGATGTGTTGCTACAGCTGCCAGTCAGATCCTGTATTATTGGCGTAAAGACCTCCCAGCTACTCTTCAGAGTACTACACCCACATACGATTATGGAGATGCTCCTGTTACTGAGTCGGTAGCAAAAGGCACAGAACTCCATTGGGAACTGATGAAGGACAGCTACAATGGTTCTGAGTCTGCCGCATCCAAGTCTGCAGTAGCAGAATTCGTATTTGCCACAGGTGCTGCCACTTGGCTTACATATGGTTCAAGTACCTCTGGAAATATAGAAAAAATCCCTTCTACTTTCAGTGGCTTCTTCGGTATGAAGGGCGGAACGGTAAAATATCGCAACTCTTATTCTCAGGAGACTTGGGTTCAGATGCTCTACGATGAGTTGATTGCAGGTCGTCCTGTCATGTACACAGGTCAGAGTGAGAGTCAGGGCGGACATGCCGTTGTGGTTCATGGCTATCAGAAGACAGGCGACCTCTTCTACTTCAATTTCGGATGGGGCGGTCAGGCTGATGGGTATTATACTGTAGATACAGAAAAAGGTATGAATGGCTTTAACGGTTATCAGTCTGCTTTGTTCGACGCTTATCCCAAGCAATGGAATCGTACCGGAAAAATTGAAGAACCGGAGACGGTCTATGCACAACGTACCAATACGTTCGACATTACTATCGAAAACAACTCTACGCTTCCTCTTCAGGGTGTATATCTCTTTGCTTCAACCAACAGTGCAAAACCAACCTTGCTGAGAAATGCAAAATCCTCCGACCTCGAAACCATTATTTCTTCGGGTTCTACGGGTACTATCAGTCTTACCTGCAAACCAACCAGCACTAAGACCTGGTACATCACAGTAACTGATGCCGACCTGACAGTTATCGACCAGATTGCTGTCACTCCAGAGGCTGTTACTGCCAATCTTTCTTTGAAGTCTATTACTTCAGCCTCTTCTAAGGAGACAGAGGTAATCGATGAAATAGAGTACAATAAGTTCTACAGCAAGAAGGCTACTTTCACGGTTGATTTGAAGAACAATGATGATATGGATTACGAAGGTACGGGCAAAATTAATATCTATGTCTATGACGAAGAGACTAAAGAGTGGGCTCTCAATGGTCACAACTCTCTGTCTAACATCCTTGTGCCTGCAGGTTCCTCTGCTAAACTCTATTTCAACGTAGCCAACACAATGTCGTGTCCTCTCGTGAGCGGTAAGCGCTATTATGCTGAGGTGGCAACAGAATGGGAAAATAATGCTACTACAGATATAATCGATGTGTCGAAGGCTGACATCACGCGTACATATTTTATTATAACAGGAGAAAGCGACTTTGTTGTAAGTTCGTTTGAAAACGGCGTACTCACGTTCTCAGGCCACTGGGATAAGAATGCCTTCGAACTCTTGTCAAAACTTCCTACCTATTCTTCTGCTACTTCTTTCGACTTGACTCAGGTTGAAGCATTCGCTCCTAATTTTGATCGTAAGTCTTTCACCAATCCTAATACACTTGTCTATGTAGCAGGTTCTGATACATACGAAGAAGATAATATCATCAATGCTGACGGTATTACCGCTGGTCTGCATATTGTTTATGGCTATGACTTCAAGCCTAAGGCTGACTTCAAGGCTAAGTTCGCCGTAGCTGAGTTCACCAATACAGTAGCTAAGTGGTCGCTGTTTACCGTTCCGTTCAATGGTGAACTGCTCGACGGAGCCATTGCGCGTAGCATCGACAGACATAAGACTACAGGCACTGCACTTCTCAGCACTACCGATGTAACAAATCTTGAGGCAGGACAGACCTATCTCATTATGACTTCAGCTGATTACAATAATATGCTTTGGTTCTTTGGCGACGAGGAAAATCCTTATGTTGACGTACTTGCTGCTCCGAAGGAGAATGCCGACTCTGCTGTTAAGGGCACATTCTCTCGCACTACTGCTCCGAAGGGAGCTCATATCATAAACGATGAGAGCACACAGTATTTTGTTCCGCTTACTGCAGAAACTGAGGTCCCCGGACTTTCCGGCTACTTCTACGACCCGGCTATTACCAAGCAGTTCCGTGTCAACACTACTGCAGCCCTCGATCCTGCATACATCTATCTTGCTACGAAAATATCTGAGTCTTATGACATTCTCACGGAGTATATGACTTCATTGGATGCATACGAAGCATTTATATATACTATCTTTGAAGCTGAAAACAAATTCTCTAATCGTGCCGACAACGGACTCAACAGCAGCAATGAGGTGAGAGCCTATGCTGATTATCTGATGGAAATAGCACAGAAGTATATTGACGGCTCTATCCTGACTCCAGTCGAGGATGCTATTGCAGATGTTGCCGAACCAACAGTGGTAGGCATCTACACCCTTAGTGGCGTACAGATTCCTGCTCCTCAGCGTGGTGTTAACATCTACATGATGAGCGATGGTACATCTAAGAAGATACTGATTCCTTGATGCGTAATGCATCAGGGAATCTCCCCTGTAAACACAAAAAAGTCCTGAAAGCTCGTTGCCTTCAGGACTTTTCTTTTCTTCTAACTTCCGATTATGCTTCAGCAGGAGCTTCTGTAGCAGTAGCTTCCTCTGCTGGTGCCTCAGTAGCCTCTGCGTTTTCAGCAGCAGCCTCTGCAGCAGCTTCAGCAGCAGCAGCTTCTTCAGCAGCCTTTGCAGCAGCCTTCTTCTCTGCAACCTTAGCAGCAACAGCTTCGTTAGCTTTCTTCTCTGCTTCCAGACGAGCCTTAGCGTTTGCCTTGTCTGCCTTAGCGAGGTCTTCAGCATACTTAGCAGCCTTCTGAGCCTTTTCAGCCTTCCATGCTGCGAACTTAGATTCAGCTGCAGCCTCGTCGAATGCGCCTTTCTTCACACCGCCTTTGAGGTGCTTCATCAGATATACGCCTTCCTTTGAGAGGATGTTGCGTACTGTGTCAGTTGGCTGAGCACCAACCTCTACCCAGTAGAGTGCACGCTCGAAGTTCAAGCTGATTGTAGCTGGGTCGGTGTTTGGGTTGTAAGTACCGAGTTTCTCGATGAAACGTCCGTCACGTGGAGCATTTGCATTAGCGATAACGATGCTGTAGAAAGCATAGTTCTTACGACCATGACGCTGAAGTCTGATTCTTGTAGATCCCTTCTTACTCATTGTTTTTTTTTGTTTTTTTGTAAGCCCTGAACTAATCTCGTTAGCCCTGTGGCTTGGGGTTAATGAATATGTTGCTATCACGTAGCAACGGTTGACTTTTTGCTTTTATCTCGTAAAAGCGGCTGCGAAGGTACGGAGTTTTTGTGAATTTACAAAATTTACAGAGTGAATTTCAGTATTTTTCCTCCGTTAGCCGGTACCTCGAGGTATGTGGTGCCGTCTGGCACGAGAATATGTTTCTCTGTTGAGTGGGTCAGCAGTTCCTTGCATTCGGTTTTCTCCGTAAGGGTAGGGATGCCGAGTATTTCGAAGGCGTGAGCTGGTATCTTCACCCATGTGCGCTGCATTTCGTCGCTGAAGTTTGCCACCACGAGGATGAGTTCCTTGTCTGATTTTCTCAGGAAAGCATACATCTTATTGGTGTCCATCAGTTCGTTGTCGTAGTTGGCGTACATGATGTCGAAGAACTGTCCTTCGCGTATAGCCTTGTCCTTATTGCACATGCGGAGCACCTTGTCGTAGTAGTGGCGCAGTTCCTTCTCTTCCTTTGTGAGTTGTTTGCCGTCAAACTTACCTCCGTTTCTCCAGCGGCGTATCTTATCCACTGTCCAGTAGTCGAAGATAGTGGTACGGCCGTCCTCACCTGAGAATCCTTCTGCGTCCATACCCGGTTCGCCGATTTCCTGTCCGAAGTAAATCATCATAGGGTTGGTCTGCATCAGCGCCGATACGAGCAGAGCTGGCTTACCCTTTTCTGCATTACCTGCGAAGAACCGGCTTGCAATGCGCTGTTCGTCGTGGTTTTCGAGGAAGTTGAGCATATGGCTCTGTATGTCTTCCACAGCCTGCCACTGACCGGTGATGAGGCTTGCCGACTGTCCGCCCATTACTGAGCGCAGGGTGTCGTAGAGTCCCACCTTGTCGTAGAGGTAGTCGAACTTACCGCGATGTATGTAGTTGCGGTATTCGTGTGGGTTATATACCTCTGCTATGAAGATTACTTCAGGATATTGTTCCTTAATCTGCGGAATGCACCATCCCCAGAAATCCACCGGAACCATTTCAGCCATATCGCAGCGGAAACCATCTACTCCGGTCGAAGCCCAGAAGAGCAGAATGTCGCGCATCTTGACCCATGTGTCCGGGGTTGACGGACAGAACACCAGCTGGTGGTCGCCCTGGTAATCTACTCCGTAGTTCAGTTTTACGGTTTCATACCAGTCGTTGCGGCTCACCCACTGACTGAAGCAGTCGTTGCCTGTAGCCTTGCAAGGGTATTCCTCGTATGGTCCCTGTTCCGGGTCGTTCAGGTCGAAGTCGGGCGAGAACTTAGCTCCCGGCAGGTAGTAGAAGTTGTTCTGTGGTGAGAATGCCCAGCTTGGTTCGTCGTTTTCTCCGAAGTCGGGCACGCTCATAGGCTTTGAATCTGAATGGTACTGACGTGCCACGTGGTTTGGAACAAAGTCGATAATCATCTTCAGTCCTGCCTTATGAGTTCGCTTCACGAGGTTTTCGTACTCACGGAATCGGTCTGTCACCTTTGTAGCCAGGTCGGGGTCTATGTCGTAATAGTCCTTGATGGCATAGGGTGAACCGGCGCGTCCCTTCACGATGGCAGGGTGGTCGCGTCTGATTCCGTATTCGGTATAATCACTTTGTGTGGCGTGCTCGATGAGTCCGGTGTACCAGATGTGGGTGACACCCAGTTCCTTGATGGCATCCAGAGCGGCACCAGTGAAGTCGCCCAGATGTCCGCAGCCGTTCTCTTTCTTGCTGCCGTTTGGCACACACTTAGTGGAGTTCGCTCCAAACAGTCGTGTGAATACCTGATAGATGAT
>DEJD01000090.1:5427-5754 GCA_002353215.1 Prevotellaceae bacterium UBA2757 | reverse complement strand
TAACCGTTATTCAATTCCGTGAGCAGTTACGTCGCGGCTGATTTTAGCAATCATGCCCTGCAGAGCCTTGCCCGGACCGCACTCAGTGAAGTCTGTAGCACCTGCTGCAATCATTGCCTGCACTTCGTAAGTCCAGCGTACTGGGGCAGTGAGTTGGGCGATGAGGTTCTGCTTGATTTCCTCTGGATTGGTATGTGCCTTAGCGTCCACGTTCTGATATACAGGACACTTAGGAGTCTTGAATTCAGTCTGTTCGATAGCAGCTTGCAGTTCGTCCTTGGCTGGTTGCATGAGTGGAGAGTGGAATGCACCGCCTACAGGGAGTGG
>DEJD01000090.1:2119-5333 GCA_002353215.1 Prevotellaceae bacterium UBA2757 | reverse complement strand
TTGCACACTTCTTCAATCTGTTCGTCTGCAAGTCCGATGATAGCAGCCATTGTGCTTGGAGCAGCCTCACAAGCCTTCTGCATAGCCATAGCACGCTTTGAAACGAGTTTCAGACCGTCTTCGAACGAGAGTGCGCCTGCAGCTACGAGTGCAGAGAACTCGCCGAGTGAGTGTCCGCCTACCATGTCTGGCTGGAATGCGTCGCCCATGCAGATGGCAGAGATTACACTGTGGAGGAACACTGCCGGCTGAGTCACCTTAGTCTGCTTCAGTTCCTCGGCAGTACCTTCAAACATTATCTTAGTGATGTCGAATCCGAGAATTTCATTAGCCTTGTCGAAAAGTTCTTTTGCTGTTTGGTTTGTCTCGTAAAGGTCTTTACCCATGCCCGAGAACTGAGCACCCTGTCCAGGGAATACAAATGCTTTCATATTGATAGTTTTTTTAATGTTTATTAATAATATGTGCAAAGGTATGAAAAAAATATTGTACCTTTGCAGCGTTTTCTGTTTTTTCAGAGATTTTAAGGGTAAAAAGCAATTATTATTCTTTGCATGAGACATTTCTATTACATACTTCTGTTGTCTGCGCTCCTTATGTCATGTTTTAAGAGTGAACCCCAGAATATGGAGTGCGACATACTTGAAGCATGGGTTGAGGGTGAGAATCTCGATCAGTATTTCAGTCAGAAGACCGACATGCGCATCGAAAACATTCCTTCCAGTTCCGACCAAGTTCTCTTTACCGTGCGCCAGCGTTCGGCTCTGCCAGCAATGGCTGTGCACTTCAGTCTTACTCCCGGAGCAACTGTCACACCGGCCAATGGAAGCACTCAGGACTTTAGCAAAGGTCCTATTGTATATACCGTCACTTCTGAAGACGGCAAATGGCATCGCACCTATCAGGTTGACTTCCGCGAGGGTGTGAAGCCTTCAAACAGCTATTCCTTCGAAGACTACGAGATGAGTGCCAACAACAAGTATTATGTGTGGTTCTACAAGGACGACAGCAGAACCAAGAACTACATCTGGGCATCGGGCAACGAAGGATTTATGATTGCAAAACCCAATGCTCTGCCAGACGAATATCCCACAGTGCCCGACGATAATGGCATCGACGGCAAGTGCATCCGACTCACTACGCGTTCTACAGGTTCTTGGGGAAAAACCTTCAAGAAACCGATTGCTGCCGGCAACTTCTACCTCGGAGCTTTCGACGTAAGCCATGCCCTCACCAACACACTTCTGTGCACACAGATGGGCATTCCTTACACTCAGGAACCCGTAAAGATAACCGGTTACTACAAATACACCCCGGGACCTGTGTTTACCGACAAGGACTTCAACGAATTACCCGACCGCATCGACGTGCCTTCGCTCTATTCCGTGCTCTACTACAACCACGATGAAGCAGGCAACGAAATCATGCTCCACGGCGACGACGTACTCTCCAGCCCTTACATAGTGCGCAAGGCAGAAGTCCTTTCAGCTCCAGCCACCGACCAGTGGACGAAGTTCGAAATGACCTTCCAGGGCACCACACCTATCGATGCCAAGTTGCTTGCCGACCGCGGTTATAACCTCGCACTCGTATTCTCCTCAAGCAAGACAGGCGACACCTTCGAAGGAGCTGTTGGCAGCACATTATATATAGATAAAGTGGAAATCACATTCCAATCGGGTGAAACCACAGAACTGACAAAATGAAACAATTAGCATCATACATATTCATCCTCCTTCTCATCTTTACTGCCCATAACACTATGGCGCAGAATCCCGATGAGACATTCCTGATGAAAGCCCGTGTGGGCTATGCCATCGGTGGCACAACACCAATAGGCATGCCTGCCGACATACGCAGTCTCGATAAGTTTCGCGTCACACCCAACTTCATGGTCGGTTTCGATTGCGAATACCGTTTCTCCTCTCGTTTCGGACTCCTTGGCGGTCTTCGTTTCGAGATAAAAGACATGGACATCGAGGCAACCACAAAAGGCTATCACATGAAGGTGAAAATGGATGAAGACGAACTCGAAGGACTCTACACCGGACATGTGCGCCAGCAGGTGCGCCAGCGTATGTTCACCATACCAGTCATGCTCACCTTCCGACTCGGTCGCACCGTAACACTCAAAGCCGGTCCATACCTCTCCATCCTCACCTGCAAACAGTTTGAGGGCTATGCCTTCGACGGCTACCTCCGCAAGGACAATCCCACGGGTTCCAAGGTGGTCATGGGCAACAAAGAAGGGGAGTGGGCTACATACGACTTCGGCACAGACATGCGCCGTTGTCAGTTCGGCATCTCCGCCGGAGTAGATTGGAACTTCTGGCGACGCCTTGGAGTGTCTGCTGACCTCGCATGGGGACTCACCGGCATACACCATTCCGACTTCAAAACCGTAGAACAGACACTATATCCAATCTACGGCACCATCGGACTTTTCTATAGAATAAAATAACCCCTAAACTGTAAACCGTAAACTATAAACAAAATAATTATGAGAAAACTCTTTACACTACTTCTCGTTGCAGCTACAGCATTTACAGCTCATGCAACAGACTACAACGTACCAATGGTAATCTCCGTTAATGACGTAACTACTGAACAGGAATCAGTAATTAGCGTCACAGAAAACGATGGCCTCTACGACTTCTATCTGAAAAACTTCATCCTTCAGAGTCCAGATGGACCTATGGGAGTAGGAAACGTAGAACTCAAAGGCATCAACCCCGTTTTGTATGAAGATGCAATACTCCTCATCACTGCCGAGACAGTAACCATCACTCCGGGTGACGACCCGACAGTTCCATTCTGGATGGCATCTGCGTTGCCACCCGTATTAGTGAAACTCTATGGCAAAATCGAACACAACGACCTCCGTTGCTGCATCGACATCGACCTTACTCAAGCCCTTGGACAGATTATCCATGTAGAAATGGGTGCAGGATACCAGTTGCCAAACAGAAGCTTTGAAATATGGCACGCCTCTAAAGGCGCTTACGAAGAACCAAACGCATGGCACTCATTCGAAAGCGCTACAGGTAGCCTCGCATCTATGGCTGGCCACCATATCGCAAAGTCAACAGATGCACACTCAGGTGAGGCAAGTGCACGCATCTTCGCTACATCAATCTTCGGAATCGTTGCAAATGGTACTATGACAACTGGTCGTATGAATGCCGGCAGTATGTCAGCATCAGACGTTGCAAAC
>DEJD01000090.1:0-1990 GCA_002353215.1 Prevotellaceae bacterium UBA2757 | reverse complement strand
TCACCCATATGCAACTGTCAGCGCAGTCATCACCGACGGCACATACTACCAGGACCCTGAAGACAAGGCATACACTAACGTAGTAGCAAAGGCACAGAACAAAGAAATCGCAGTTACTGGCGACGAATGGAAACGCATCTCAATTCCATTCGTTTACACTGATAAAGTAGTAGATCCAAAGGCAGTTCTCATCACCATCTCTACTAATGCCGATCCCGGGGCAGGTAGTGCAAACGACGAAGTACTCGTTGACGACATCTCCTTCATCTACAACTCTGGCCTTGCCGACATAAGAATCTTTGGTAAGAGCCTTAAAGACTTCGACCCTGAAAAATATGAATATACATTGGAAACTGCCAGTGTTCCAAAGGTAGAAGACGTGGAAGTAGATGTAAAAAGCCCTACATCCTATGCCGTTATGGAAATCTCATACAGCGAAGTATTTGAAAAATATATGCTCATGATAATTGCCGTGAATGGCGACATGTCAAAACAGAACATCTATTCTGTTCTGTTCGACACAACAGCTACAGAGGTACAGACCCTCCAGTCAGCCGCAGCCGAGACAGTAACCTACTACACCCTCGACGGCATTCAGGTAGCAGCACCACAGACAGGTAAAATCTACCTCTCTCGCAAATCAGACGGCACCGTAACCAAAGTCCTCAAGTAAACCACTGTTTACGACATACAACAACAAATCCCGCCCCACACCAGGACGGGATTTTTCATTATTCATTATTCATTTTTAATTTTTCATCCCCCCGGTGAGCAAGGCGCAAGCCTTGCACCCTCACCTCGCGTATGGTAGGGAAACAAAATAATCCCCCTTTTTTTTGTTCTTTGCTCACCAAACACTATATTTGCAGCGAATAAACGTTTTCACTATGAAAAAGCAGGACTATCCGATAATCAATGATGAAGATGGTAGCATGGCTAACGAATCGGCTGTGGCTATTCCTGAGACAGAAGTGCTGGCTGCACCTCCGTGTACTGGCTATGCGCACATTGTGAATGGCACGTTACAAATCACACCAGACATTGAGGAAGAGATAGCGGAGTCAGAACGTGGTGATACCATATCGATGAATGAATTCAAATCAATGTTTGCCCAATGGCTCTGAAAATTGAATTCGGTCGTCGTTTTACTGTACAGTTACACGACATCCTGAGTTTTTACGATGATAGGAATGGGTCAGACCGCTATAGTCGACGCTTGATGAGCAGCTTGATGGAAGCGATAGAAATTGTGGCAGAAATGCCATTAGCCAGTAGCCCTTCTACACGCGACGATGTTCGTTTCATATTTGTAATGGGATTTACAGTAATTTTTAGATATACCGCTCAAAAGATTACGATGTTAAGCATCCGTTCCTCGCGTAAACGCCCATTGAATATATACAAAAAGAAATAAATAAAAAATCCCACTCATTATCGTAATGGGTGGGAAAATGTTTGAATCTGAGTAATATTTCTGTTTCCAGTTACGTGGCACCATTATGCGAAACTACTGACACAACTCCGTCAGATATTGAAGTGCATCTTGCGCTGGTAATTTGAATGTATCTACATAAAACTTTCCAGCTGCATCGGCTCTGCCTATAGCTATAAAGTATCGCATAATATGATAATGTGAGAATTCTCCCTTGGGTATAATATCTTCGTAATTTGCAGAATTAATCTGCTCTATACGTAGTGTACGAACATCTTCTTTATGATTATCAAATTCATTATCGATAACTTGGAAAATATCTTTATATTTATTATGATCATTTGGTGTATAAATAATTTCATAATGATTTCTAGAATTTAATAATGATATAACTTCATCAATTTTTAATTCAGATTTTCCTTCCCATTTAAATTTTTGCAAAATTTCTTCTTCACTATCATCAAAAATAATTATATTTAAAGAATAAGAAGAATAAAATTCATTTATATATTCATTTTACATTTTCTTAGTAGCCATATTAATTTTAAAAGCATCTTC
>DEJD01000016.1:481-3278 GCA_002353215.1 Prevotellaceae bacterium UBA2757 | reverse complement strand
TGTTTACTCCGTCGTCAATTTGTGAGAACACGCCGATAGGGCTGGTGTTCTTCTGTGCATTTTCCACCAGCTTCAACGAAGACTTTCTGCCTACGCTCACGGGCAGGATGGTGTTTGGAAACAGCATCACACCTTTCAGAGGCAGGATAGGGATAAAATCGTTAGGTGATACACTGAAATCAATCAGTCTGGCATCTGGTTCATCGAAGTTGGCATACAGTGAAATATGATTGCCAGACCCTTCGTCTGTTATTATTTCGTCAAAAAAATCTTCCATTCTGTAACTACGCAATTCAACTATTTTATGAAAAACGGTGCGAAGATAGTCATTTTAAATGAGAAAATCGTAAATTCGTAATTAAAAAGTAAAAGAGCTAACTCATTAAATGAAAATTTTGTACCTTCGCGCCAATATTTGAACATAGTGAATGATGATACAATTACGAAAGAATAAAAACAAACGGAATTGGCACACCATTGCCGGCCAGCCTCTGACCGAAATGGATAAGCGCATTATGTATTTCCAGAACAAGGGTCATCTGGTACCTACCCGCGACCTGATAAAGACGCCTGAACAGATAGAGGGAATCCGTGCTGCAGGTGTTATAAACACAGGCGTACTCGACGAAGTGGCAAAGGTGATAAAGGCAGGGATGAGTACGTTGGAAATCGACGATCTTGTATATCAATATACAATGGATCACCATGCCATTCCTGCCTGTCTGGGATATGAAGGTTTTCCGAAGAGCTGTTGCACAAGTATCAACGAAGTAGTGTGCCACGGCATTCCAAACGAGGACGATATACTTGAGGAAGGCGACATAATCAATGTGGATTGCACCACTATACTCAACGGTTACTATGCCGATGCAAGCCGAATGTTCATTATCGGAAAGACTACTCCCGAAAAGAAGCATCTGGTCGATGTAGCTTGGGAATGTCTTAAGATTGGCGAAGAAACAGCCAAACCATACACCTTCGTTGGCGACCTCGGAAATGCTATTGCAAAACATGCACACAAGAATGGTTACACTATCGTTCGCGACCTCTGTGGTCATGGTGTGGGCAATGCATTCCACGAAGAACCCGATGTGGAGCATTACGGCAAGAAGGGTACAGGCATGCTGCTCGTTCCTGGAATGGTCTTCACCATCGAACCTATGGTAAATATGGGTGACTGGCATGTCTTCGTGGATGCCGACGACGAATGGACGGTAGTCTCAGAAGACGAACTCCCCAGCGCACAATGGGAACACACCTTCGTAATGACAGAAACCGGAGTCGAAATCCTAACCCATTAACTTTTCATTCTTAACTTTTAATTTTTCATTTTTCATTTTTAATTCAGAATGTACATTCTCGCTATAGAATCCAGTTGCGACGACACCAGTGCAGCAGTACTGCGCGATGGCATCCTGCTCAGCAACGTCACAGCCTCCCAGACCGTTCATGAGGCATGGGGTGGAGTAGTGCCCGAACTTGCCAGTCGTGCTCATCAGCAAAATATAGTTCCTGTTGTAGATCATGCCCTGAAGAAAGCTGGCATCAGTAAATCCGACCTGAATGCCATTGCCTTTACTCGCGGTCCCGGTCTTATGGGTTCACTCATTGTCGGAGTAAGTTTTGCAAAAGGTTTTGCCCGCAGTCTCGGCATTCCTATGGTCGAGGTAAACCACCTGCAGGGACATGTCCTCGCGCATTTCATTCGTGAAAACGAAGACGATCACGACCAGCCTACTTTCCCTTACCTCTGTCTTCTTGTCAGTGGAGGCAACTCTCAGATTGTAAAGGTGAACGGCTACGACAACATGGAGATTCTGGGACAGACTATCGACGATGCTGCAGGTGAAGCGATAGACAAGTGTTCCAAGGTGATGGGACTGGGTTATCCGGGTGGTCCTATCATCGACCGCCTGGCTCGTCAAGGCAATCCAAATGCTTTCGAATTCTCAAAACCGAATATAAAAGGTTACGACTATAGTTTCTCGGGTTTGAAGACATCATTCCTGTACAAACTGCAGGACTGGCAACGTGAAGACCCTGATTTCGTGGAGCACCACAAGGAAGACCTTGCAGCCAGTCTTGAGAAAACCATTGTCGATATACTCATGAAGAAATTGCGTCAGGCAGTCAAGGACACAGGCATCCGTCAGGTAGCTGTAGCTGGAGGTGTTTCGGCAAATACCGGTTTGCGTAATGCTTTCAAGGACCATGCCCGTCGTTACCACTGGAAAATATTCATCCCTAAGTTCTCCTATACCACCGATAATGCTGCCATGATAGGTATCACAGGCTACTTCAAATATCAGGCAGGCGACTTTTGCGATATAGATGCCGAACCATTTGCAAGAATGCAGCAATGAAAGAAGTGCGTTATTTCTACGTTCCCGATGCTCCCCAGAGCGATTGTCTGCCCGACGAAGAGGCGCAGCATGCCATTCGTGTGCTTCGTATGTCCGAAGGAGATTCCATCGTTCTGCTCGATGGCGTAGGTAATTTCTACGATGCTGTAATCACGGCCACCGACAAGCGCAACTGTCATTATAAGATTCTGTCTTCGCGTCATGAAGACAAATACTGGCAGGGACACATCCACCTGGCTATGGCTCCTACAAAGAATATAGACCGCACAGAGTGGACTGTGGAGAAAGCTACCGAGATAGGATTCGACGAACTCACCTTCCTCCGTTGTCAGTTTTCCGAACGCACCCAGGTGAAGGACGACCGCATAGAGCGCATCCTCGTCTCTGCTATGAAACAGAGCAAGAAGGCTCAGAAACCTGTGCTCAATTCCCTT
>DEJD01000016.1:0-439 GCA_002353215.1 Prevotellaceae bacterium UBA2757 | reverse complement strand
ACAAGCCCCTCCTTCGCGATGTACTTCCGAAGGGTGATGATGCCCTTGTGATGATAGGTCCCGAAGGCGACTTCTCCATCGACGAGGTGCGTATGGCAGAAGCAGCCGGATTCCAGTCAGTAAGCCTTGGTGCAGCCCGTCTGCGCACCGAAACAGCAGCTCTCGTAGCTGTTCACCTTATGAATATCAACAACTCTATTTAAATTTATAATGTTATGAAAAGATTCCTTCCTCTTCTCCTCCTCTTGGTTCTTGTTTCATGTAGCAAGAACGAGTATGTCAACCTCATCCCAAAGGATGCCAGTTTCGTACTCTCAGTCGATGTGAAGTCTATCGCAGAGAAATCAGACTTTACCAACTCGCCCCTCTATCCTCAGTTTCTCGACTTGGTAAAGGGTTCTGCAGGCAGTTCTGCAGCTGTAGCTCAGCAGTATATCGA
>DEJD01000075.1:3951-4641 GCA_002353215.1 Prevotellaceae bacterium UBA2757 | reverse complement strand
CGGATACCGCCTTTGTACGGACCAATGGCATTGTTGTGCTGAACACGGTATCCCATGTTTGTCTGGATATTACCTTTGTCGTCCATCCAAGTTACACGGAACTGGTAAACGCGATCTGGAATGCAAAGACGTTCGATGAGGTTTGCCTTGTCGAACTCTGGGTGCTTGTTGTACTCTTCTTCGATTGTACCAAGTACTTCTTCTACTGCCTGGTGATATTCAGGCTCGTTTGGAAAGCGACGTTTCAGGTCTTCCAATACTTTTTTTGCGTCCATTTGATAATGTTGTTTTAAGTTATTAAAATGTTGTTAGAATTGTCTTTTCTTTCAATTTCCGCTGCAAAGTTATGGCATTATAATTAAACCTCCAAGACTTTTGTGTAAAAAATATAGTAAAAGCATGAAAAAAGTTACTTTTATTTACAAAACGCGGGTTTTCTTTGACTTTTTTCTGATTTTTGATGAGTTTTCAAACATTTTGTTACTAAAGTGTTTCTCTTTGTTTGCGAAAACAACATCGTAATAATAATGTAAAACTCTTCAGATTGGGAAGTGTCGTTCGAAAATGCTACCTTTGCAGCATAATATATAATATATAATGACAAATGGCTACAGTTGACGACAAAAAAGTAATCTTTTCGATGGTTGGCGTAAGCAAAACCATCCAGCAGAATCAGAAACAGATTCTGAA
>DEJD01000075.1:456-3901 GCA_002353215.1 Prevotellaceae bacterium UBA2757 | reverse complement strand
ACACTCATGAAGATAATAGCCGGACTCGACCAGCAGTTTCAGGGACAGGTGGTTTGGGCACCCGGCTACAGCGTGGGCTATCTGCCGCAGGACCCTCCGTTGAATGAGGAAAAGACGGTGAAGGAGAATGTGATGGAAGGTGTGCAGCAGATTTACGACACCTTAAAGGAGTATGACGAGATAAACGATAAGTTCGGACTCCCGGAGTATTATGAGGATTCTGATAAAATGGAGAAACTCATGACTCGTCAGGCAGAACTGCAGGATATAATCGACTCAACCGATGCATGGAATATAGACTCGAAACTCGAAAGGGCTATGGATGCCCTGCATTGTCCGCCGGCAGACTGGTCGGTGAAGAATCTCTCCGGAGGTGAACGCCGTCGTGTGGCTCTGTGCCGTTTGCTCTTGCAGAAACCCGATGTGCTCTTGCTCGACGAACCTACCAACCACCTCGATGCCGAGAGTATAGACTGGCTGGAACAGCACCTGCAGCAGTATGAAGGTACTGTTATTGCCGTTACCCACGACCGCTATTTCCTCGACGATGTGAGCGAGTGGATTCTGGAACTCGATCGCGGTGAGGGTATTCCTTGGAAGGGCAACTACTCCAGCTGGCTTGAACAGAAGTCGCAGCGTATGTCGCAGGAAGAGAAGACTGCCTCTAAGCGCCGCAAGGCTTTGGAACGAGAGTTGGAATGGGTTCGCATGGCTCCAAAGGCTCGTCAGGCTAAGGGTAAGGCGCGACTCAATTCATACGATAAGATGCTGAACCAGGAACAGAAGGAGAAGGAAGAGAAACTCGAGATATTCATTCCTAACGGACCGCGTCTGGGTAATAAGGTTATCGAGGCAAAGCACGTGGCTAAGTCATTTGCTGAGAAGACTCTCTATACCGACCTGAACTTCAACCTGCCTCCTAACGGCATCGTTGGCGTTATAGGTCCGAACGGTACTGGAAAGACTACACTCTTCCGTCTTATCATGGGATTGGAAACACCCGATGCCGGAGAGTTTGAGGTGGGTGAAACCGTGAAACTGGCTTACGTAGATCAGCAGCATAAAGATATAGATCCTGAAAAGACAGTCTATCAGACTGTGAGTGGTGGCAACGAAACTATCCGCATGGGCGGACGCGACATAAATGTACGTGCCTATCTGAGTAAATTCAATTTCAGCGGAGCAGATCAGGAGAAACTGTGTGGAGTGTTGTCCGGAGGTGAGCGCAACCGTCTCCAGTTGGCTTTGGCACTGAAACAGGAGGGTAATGTACTCTTGCTCGACGAACCTACCAACGACATCGACGTGAACACTCTCCGTGCCTTGGAAGAAGGTCTGGAGAACTTTGCCGGCTGTGCTGTAGTCATCAGTCACGACCGCTGGTTCCTCGACCGCATCTGCACCCATGTCCTTGCCTTTGAAGGCAACGGGGAAGTCTTCTTCTTTGAAGGCAACTATACCGATTACGAGATTAACAAGGCAAAGCGTCTGGGATTGGAAGAACCTAAGCGCATCAAGTATCGCAAACTGATGGATTAGTTTGGAATCTTATAAATGAAAAAGCCTCTCTGCATTAGTAGGGAGGCTTTGTTTTTATATTGTATCAGTCGATTTTCTTGCAATAGCAGCGGCGGCGTTTTGGTATTGACGGGTCAAGATGCTGCCATGCACCGAGATTCTTGAAGTTGTCTTCGAGGATACAGTTTGTTTCTGCCCATTTGAATCCCATCTTCTGATATACAGGGATGAGGTCGGTGAAGAGCAGTGCGTTGACTCCACGTCCCTGCCATTCCGGGTGAACGGCAATGAGCAGGAGTTCTACTCCGTCTTCGTGTTTGAACTTGAGTGATTTGAGCAGGTGGAACCATCCGAACGGCAACAGATGTCCGTGCGTCTTCTGCAGGGCACGGGCGATAGAAGGCATTGAGATGCCTACACAAACGAGTTCGTTGGTTTCATCGGTCTCAATGAGAGTTACCATTCTGAAGTCGAGCAGTGGTACGAAGGTCTTCACGAGTTCGTCGATTTGGCGTTCTGTCATTCGTGAGTAACCGTAGAGTGGGCTGTAAGCCTCGTCGATGAGTTTGAAGATACGCTGTCCGTAGCCGCGTTCGAATATATCTTTCTTTCCGTCGAGTTTCTTGATGTGCACTTTATTGCGCTGCATCACTATCTTGCCAATCTTTGTATATTTGTCGGGGATAGTTTTAGGCACGTCCATGTGCAGTTCGAGCCATTCTGCATCTTTCTTGAATCCGAGTTGTTCGATAAACTTAGGGTAGTAGGGGTAGTTATAGAATGTGTTCATCGTACTCAGTTTGTCGAAGCCTTCGATGAGCATTCCTTCCTTATCGGTGTCCTTGATGCCCATAGGTCCCTGTATGTGGTCCATTCCGCGTTCCTTGCCCCATTGTTCTACGGCATTGATGAGTGCACGGCATACTTCGATGTCTTCGATGAAGTCAATCCATCCGAAACGCACGTTCTTTACGTTCCAGGTTCGGTTTGCCTTATGGTTTATGATAGCTACTACACGTCCTGCCACCGCTCCGTCTTTATATGCCAGGAAAAGCTGCATGTCACTGAATTCGCATCCCGGGTTCTTATTCGGGTTGAAGACGTTCCTGAGGTCGAATGCCAAATCAGGTACAGCATATGGATTCCCTTTATACAGTTCATAGTTGAACTCAATAAAGCGGTTGAGATCTTTCTTCGTTTCTACTTTGCGTATTTCTATATTTCCCATGTTTCTTTTTTACTTCATATAAAGATTGATGGTCTCGCTTTGTGCCGTCTGGTTACCTGAGGATATGGTAATGTTCAGTGGCACACTGCGTCCGTTCTTTGCCTTCCGGCAATAGATGCGTCCTGAGTATCTTACTTTCTGTCGTGGTTCGAGGGTGATAGTCAATGGAGAGGAAACTGTCACATATTTGCTCTCCTGAGTGTTGAGTACTATATCCACACCGTAGAGCGTGCTGTTGCTGTTGTTCTCTATATATGTTTCAACTTCCAGAGTTTCACCCTTAGACATGTAACCGTCGCCGTTTCCGTCGAAATAAGTCACTTCCGATATGATTACCGGCAGGCGACTTGGTGCCGGTGTATAATTATTGTTTGAGTAATTGCGGTTGTAGTTTGAATTCTGTTCGTAGGAATCGTAATCCTGAACATTCTCATACTGGCGGCGTTCGTTTTCTTCAGCACTTTTCTGTATTGCCACGCCCAGTGCTGCACCCACGCCCATTCCGATGAGGCTGCCCAGTGCAGCTCCCTGTCCGTTGTAGTGATAATATCCGTAACGTCCATAGCCACCGCCAGTAGCACCTCCGATGGCACTTCCGAGGGTGCCTCCGATGGCTGCGCCGGTGAGTCCTGCCGCTGCTTGTCCTGTGGTCTCACAACTGCTAAACAATGTTACTGCTGCCATAAATATGGCGCTGAT
>DEJD01000075.1:0-402 GCA_002353215.1 Prevotellaceae bacterium UBA2757 | reverse complement strand
TACAAATAAAAATTGAAAATGCGTACCTTTGCCGCGTATTTATCCTTTTATAACAAATGAAACCAACAAACATAGCCATATTTGTGTCCGGTGACGGAACAAACTGCGAGAATCTTATCCGTTATTTCCGGGACTCCGAGAAAGTGAATTGTGCCCTTGTCGTCAGCAACAAAGCTGATGCCTATGCACTGGTGCGTGCCGAACGCCTTGGAGTGCCGAGTAGGGTAGTGAGTCGTGAGCAGCTGAAAGATTCTGCTGTGGTTATGCCAATACTTCAGGAATTCAGCATCGACTTTATAGTCCTTGCCGGTTTCCTGCCTCTTATTCCTGACTATCTTCTCGATGCCTATCCGCGTCGCATCATCAATATCCATCCAGCTCTTCTGCCCAAATATGGTGGAA
>DEJD01000063.1:29888-32869 GCA_002353215.1 Prevotellaceae bacterium UBA2757 | reverse complement strand
GTAATCACTACGAAGAAGGGTAAGATGGGAGCACCAAGTATCAACTTCTACACTAAACTGACGGTGAGTCCTAATAAAGGACTCGGTCGCCTGAACCTGCTTAATAGCGATGAAAAGGTGAATCTGGAACTCGGTCTGTTGCGCTCTAACTATACTTTCCGCGACAATAAGGGTGATGTAGCCAGAATACTGACAAACCTCGGTGAAACCGCTGCTTTCAAAACTGGCGGATGGGATGCTCTTTCTGCTGATGCAAAAAATCAGATTAACAACCTGAGAGGTATAAATACAGACTGGAACGATATCCTTATGCGTACTGCCTTCACACAGGACTATGGAGTAAGCATAAGCGGTGGAGGTAACAAAGCTACATATTATGCTTCGGTAGGTTATAGCAATAATCAGGGTAATGTAAGAGGCGTGAGTGCTGACCGATTCAATACCACTGTGAAGACTAATATTCGTATCAACGAAATGTTGAAGGTCGGTGTTTCGCTGTTTGCAAACCAGCGTAAGCAGAAGTCTTTCATGACTGATGTCAATTCATTCGTAAATCCAGTTTACTACAGCCGAATGGCTAATCCTTATTTCCAACCATATAATGCAGACGGCAGTTATAACTACGATATCAATGTGCAGGGTGGAAAGGAAGACAGCGAACTGAACTTTAACATATTCGAGGAACGCGCAAATACACATCACCAGCGTAAGGACCGCCAGATTATGGCTATTTTCGATGCAGAACTTCAATTTACTGATTGGCTGAAGTTCACTACACAACTCGGACTCCAAACCGATGCCTATACCATAGATAAGTATGCTGGAGAAAACTCATTTGCCATGAGAAAAGACTTAGAGCGTTCTCTCTATACGACCAGTTCTGGTGTTAAGGCTCCTTTCCTGCCAACTACAGGCGGTAAGCATCAGGTGACTGAAGCACACAGCCACCAGTGGACATGGAAGGGAATGCTCGAGATGCAGAAGCGTTTTGGCGATTATCACGAAGTGCAGTTTATGCTCGGCTCGGAAATACGCCATGTAGATGCAAACTCCGTTTATACTGCTGCTTATGGTTATGACCCTCGTACACTCACTTCGCAGACAATATTTTTTCCTACAGAGAACGCTGCACTCCTGTTCCCGCTTCATCGTGAAACACAGACGGAGAATGCTTACGTAAGCTGGTTTGCAACGGGAAGTTATACTCTCAAAGAACGCTACACCCTTGGTGGTAGTATCCGTTTCGACGGCAGCGATGTGTTTGGTGTGGCAAAGAAATACCGTTACCTGCCTCTCTATAGCGTGAGCGGTCTGTGGCGTATCGGTGATGAGAAATGGATGAAACCGGTTACTTGGATTAGTGCTCTGAATTTGCGTGCATCCTATGGTATCCAAGGAAATATCGATAAGAACACTTCACCATACCTCATTGGTCTTTATAATAAGAAATCTATTCTGGGCAAGTCAGAATACATTATTAGTGCTGAAACAGCGCCGAATCCATCGCTGAAATGGGAGAAAACCCGTAACGTAAACGTTGGCTTGGACTTCTCATTCCTGAAGGGTAAGATAAACTTTACAGTAGATTATTATTATCGCCGCAGTAGCGATTTGATAGGTTTGAAGATGCTGCCACTCGAAACCGGGTTCAGCAGCACTACCATCAACTGGGCAACGATGCAAAACAAGGGATGGGAGTTCGCACTCTCTACCCGTAATATATGGACNNTGGACGAAGAACTTCCATTGGACTACACAACTCAATTTCGGTATAAACAATAATAAGGTTTTGCGCGAAACAGTTGCAGAAAATTCTACTCAACCATCACGCGAGGGCTATCCTGTAGGTGCTATTTTTGCCCTTGAAACCGCAGGTCTTGATAGTGAAGGTTATCCTCTTTTCCGTAATAAAAATGGCGAGGCTGTAACTCTGACACAACTCCTTGACCTCAATACAGCGGGCGGTAGCAAACTCTCTGCTGAGGAACAACGTTCACTTTATAAGTATATGGGTACTGCAGATCCTAAGGTTTCAGGCGGTTTCATTAATACTTTCGAGTTTAAACAATGGACTCTCGGTTTGAACTTCACATTCAATTTCGGTATGAAGGTGAGAGTGACTCCAACATATAATCCTACTTCATTTGACCGCGGTCTGAATACCAATCATGATGTGTTGAACCGTTGGACTGTGGACAACAAGAATACAGTGTTCCCAACTCTGATGAATTCAACTGACCGTCCTGCAGAATATGTGCAGTATCACGACCTGAACCTCTACAATATGCTTGATACCTGGGTGCGCAACTGCAACTATTTCCGTCTGCAGAGCCTGCGACTGGCATATAAATTCGATATGAAGTGGATGAAACGTGTAGGTATCAAGAATGCTTCGGTAAGTGTTGAAGGCAGAAACCTGTTTGTCATAGCAAGCAACTACAACAACTACCTCGACCCGGAGACAATGGGCAACCCCTTCGCTCAACCGATTTCACGTGATATCATCTTCGGTATAAATCTCGGATTCTAATGAATATGATAAATATGAAAAATATATTCTTTCTTTTAATAGCACTTCTGCTCGTGTCGTGCGATAAGTTCCTGGATATACAACCAACAGGAAAGGTAATCGCAAAGACAGGCGAAGAGTATCGGGCACTGCTGACGGGTGTGTATAATACTTTCCCTACCGATCGCTCACTGGCTACTTTGCGTACCGATGAATTGGTTGTCGATGGAGGTAGTGTTACTGCTGAGGACTATAACACATATTTCGATATATGGACTTGGAACGATATCACTCCTGATGAAAAAACGACCTCATGGAGTTGGCGCCAGTTCTATCATATTATTTATATCGCCAGTTATGTGATAGACAAGCAGTCGGAGATAACTGAAGCCAGTCCTGCAGACATAAATCAACTGGTTGGTGAGGCATATATGTTGCGTGCCTACTCGTATTCGATTCTTGTAAACCTCTT
>DEJD01000063.1:27515-29826 GCA_002353215.1 Prevotellaceae bacterium UBA2757 | reverse complement strand
GAAATGGTGATAGGACGTAGCACTGTTGAGGCTGTGTATCAACAGATATTGAGTGATATCAATATGGCAAAACAGAAACTCGTCATAGATAAATGGGAAGATGATTTGAAATACCGTTTCAATAAGATTTCTGCTGACGCCCTGCTTGCTCGTGTTTGTCTGTACATGGGACGATGGCAGCAGGCCTTGGATGCAGCCAAAGCCGTAGTTGCAGCCTATCCTGAACTGGAAGATCTGACAACTACATCTTATACGATGCCTGACAAATATACCAGCAAGGAAGCTATAGTAAGCCTGGAACAGGTGATGAAATCGTCATATAAAGGTATCGGATACCCGGATGCGAAATTCATTTCTTCAATTACAACGGGCGACCTTCGCAAAAACCGATATTTCAAGGCTAAGACAAGTCAGATTTATGATTTGTTGAAAGGTGGGGCGAATGAATGCCGTAGCACTTTCCGCAGTGCTGAGTTCTACCTTACAGCTGCTGAGGCTGCTGCACGTCTCGGAAAACTCGAAGAGGCTATAGATCTGATGAGTACTATGGTAAAGAACCGTTATCTGGCTGCCCGTCAGACTACCACAATAAATTCGATGAAATCGATGACACAAGACCAACTCATCGACTTTATCCTGGAAGACAGGCGTGTAGAACTCTGTTTTGAGGGGCATCGCTGGTTTGACCTGCGACGTACCACTCAGCAGAAGATTGTAAAGACATTTAGCGATGTCACCTATACACTGGAAGAGGGTGATAACCGATACACTATTGTGATACCACGCGAGGCAATCAGTGCAAATCCTATGCTATCACAGGAAAAGTAATAGATTATAAACAAACAATATTTATGTAATTATGAAACAGAAATTATTAATTCTCGGAATGGTTCTTGGGACACTGTTCCTAAGTTCAATGAGTGCAAGTGCTTGGACCTTTGATTTCGAAACGCTGACGGGTGGTTCGGAAAGCATCAAGGAATATGAAGGTAAATACTCGCCAGTTTCTACTCCATCTGCTTTTGGTGCAGACGGTGTGGTTTATCAGACAGGTCTGTACGATGATGTGGTTATGATTGGCGATGAATTGCTTGAGAATGTCGCTACCAGTGCTTATATCGCTGCAGTTGCACCAGGAGTACCATCTGCATTCGCTAAGTGGGCAGTAGGTATTAAGGGCGCTGCAAAGATATCACAGATTGTTGTTGACGGTGACTATATTTATGTTGCAGGTACTTTTGCCGATGATGTTGTGTTTGGTTCTAAAGGCGATGCTACTGAAGAATATTCAGGTGTAGAAGAATCACACGATATGGTAAATGCCTTTATTGCTAAGTACAATACTAATGGTGTGCTTCAGGGAGTATTGCCAATTTATCCACATGCTAATACAAAATACCCAGATAAATACACAGAGGGTTCGGATATGATGGTAAATCCAACTGCTCTCGTAGTGCAGGGTGGCAAGGTCTATGTCAGCTTCACATTCAGAGGTGGTTTTACTGCAGGTTCTGTTGATGTAAATGGTAATCTTTTCGCAGGTGAGGGACTTGTATATGATGCGCTTTGTCTCGATGTGATTGCATGGGATGGAACTAATGTGGAAAATGTTCTTACTTTCAAGGGCGACAAGGATGTGGTTTCAAGCAACTTCGGCCCGTTCTCTATTGGCATGACTTCTGATGCTAAAGGTTTGCATGTAGGTATTATGGCGGCAAATGCAAATACACTTACAGTAGGTAAAACTTCAACAGATTGCATTTTTGACAAAGATATCTACGGAGCTCTGATGGTTCGTATTGCTGACGAAGTAACTACAAAACAATTCACTCCTACTTCTTCAGAACGCTTGTATGTTAGCAATATCATTAAGAAGATGTTTGTTAATGATGGCAAATTGTATGTCGTAGGAAATATATCAACACCAGTACCATTCAATGATACTGTTGTTCCAGACCTCTGGAGCGATCAGTTTGTGGCTTGTCTCGATGCAAGTTCATATGATGTTAAGTGGGCTGCAATTACTGACGCTAAACGTGATGATATGCCTGATATGAATGCTAAATATCGTGAAACTACTGATGCTACCATCTATTTGGGAAATGTTCTCGTTGTCGGTTCAACCAATTTTGCAGTAACCGATGAAGGAGTTATGATGCCGGTAGCTACAAGCGAAGACTACTGCCTTGGTATTTCATGTGATGGTGCTCTTCTTGCAGAAACTAAGAAAATAGCTAATGGCTCACAACTGTTAGTTTATAATCCTCTTGTTGATGCTGTGGAAAATGTGAAGGTAGCTGGCAATAAGGAA
>DEJD01000063.1:25587-27454 GCA_002353215.1 Prevotellaceae bacterium UBA2757 | reverse complement strand
GAGAAGCAGTACGTGAAGTAATATTACGATACATTCAAATAAAAAAGAGGACTTCGAGGTCCTCTTTTTTTGTTGGGTGTATTATTTATATCTTTATACGAGATGACGAATGAGTTCTTCGCGCTCTCCACAAAGCATATCGATAACTGGTATCTCAATCATTGTGTAAGCACCTGGCTTCTGCTTCATACTTGCGCGAGCTACGTTTACAAGAACCTGAGCGGTGAGGGCTGGGTTGTTGATTTTCATGTTGAACTCGAAAAGCTGATTGTGAGTCTTTCCGCTGACACCCTTACGTACAAGGTTTACACCATGACCTACATCGTTCAAATCGTCAACACATGGAACCTGCTGTACGTGAGTTTCGTCATTTACAAAGTACGGGTCAGCCTTGATAGCTGCCTCTACCTTCTTGAAGTCAGCTCCGTCTTCCAGTTCTACGTAAACCATACGACGGTGAATGCCTGTACCTACAGGAATGGTCATTGAAAGTGCATCGCGTACACCTTCAATAGCACGTACTGCTACTGAGTGACCCATAGAACGGCCAGGACCGAAGTTTGTGTATGTGATACCCTTTGGTGCAAGACCTTCGATGAGTGAACGTACGATGGAATCGCTTCCCGGATCCCATCCGGCAGAGATGATGCTTACTGCATTGTTTTCTTTTGCTGCTTTGTCGAGAGAACGGCGAAGGTCAACAATCTGTGTGTGGATGTCGAATGAATCAACAGTATTGATACCAAGGGCAAGACACTGCTTTGCATACTCCTCAACCTTACGGGTTGGAGTGGCAAGGATGGCTACTTGCACGCCCTTGAGTTCTGTAATGTTCTTTACTACTGGTACGTCAGCCAGTTCTGCCGGTTTGCCTTCAGCACCTTTGCGGCGTACTACTCCTACGCACTCCATGTCGGCAGATGCCTGAACAGCTTCAAGTGCGTATTTTCCGATGTTGCCATATCCTACGATGGCTACTTTGATCTTATCCATCTTGTTTACTGTTTTTTAGTTCTGTTTTTTTACGGCTGCAAAGGTAAACATTATTGCAGGAAAAGTGAAAAGGATTTTGTAAAAAAATAGCAAAAAAGAAAGGAAAATAGTTTTGAAAATGACAAGATGACGAGAATTTAGGGTGTTTGCGTGACAATTTGATGAAACACATTTTATCTTTTATTCTTCATTCTTCTTGCTTACAAGAAATAAAAGTTGTAAATTTGCGACATATTATAATATAATTTATGGCCGTAAAGATTTTGAGTGTTGACGATGAAGTGGATTTGGAGCTTCTGTTGACACAGTTTTTCCGTAGAAAGATTCGTAAGGGTGAGTATGAGTTTTTGTTTGCTCATAATGGTTTGGAGGCTTTGCAGATGTTGCTGAAGCACCCGGATATCGACATTATTCTTTCTGATATAAATATGCCTGAGATGGATGGTTTGACCTTGTTGGCAAAAATCAACGAGATGCGCAATCCTGCTCAGAAATGTATCATGGTCAGTGCGTATGGTGATATGGATAATATCCGCCGCGCTATGAATAGTGGTGCATTCGACTTCGCAACAAAACCGATTGATTTGGAGGATTTGGAACGAACTATAGAGAAGGCTATTGAACAGATCAATTTCGTTAAGGCAGCACAGAAAGACAGAAAGGAACTAAAGGATATTCAGGCAGACTTAAGTGTGGCAAGAGAAATTCAGTTGGCTATACTTCCTCGTAACTTCGAACTGAAAATGCCTAACGCTGACCGGGTGGATATATTTGCTTCTATGCATGCTGCAAAGGATGTGGGCGGTGATTTCTATGATTTCTTCCGTATTGATGACGAAAGATTCGGTTTTACCATCGCTGACGTGTCTGGTAA
>DEJD01000063.1:10851-25513 GCA_002353215.1 Prevotellaceae bacterium UBA2757 | reverse complement strand
GGATTGTCTGCAAATGAGAGCATGGAGATTGTTAACGATGTACTCTGTGGTGAAAGTGTGGATTCTATGTTTGTTACTGTGTTCTATGGAGTTTATAACATAAAGACAGGAGAGATCAACTATTGCAACTGTGGCCACAATGCTCCATATATTCTTCATAAGAACGGAAGTGTGGAGATGTTGAAATCTCATATAAATATCGTGCTTGGTGCTTTTGAAGGAATGAAATTCCAAAACGACAAGATGATTCTGGATGAAGGAGATTCATTAGTTCTCTATACTGATGGTGTTACTGAGGCAGAAGATGTTAACCAGGCACAGTTCGGTGAGGCAAAACTCGAACAGGTTCTTGGAAAACTGGAGGGCTCAAGCAGTGAACATATTGTGAATACCATCAATACTGAGGTGCATGCCTTTGCAGGAGAAGCCCCACAGAGCGATGATATCACTGTTCTGGTTATCAAAAACAAATAGACTATAAGCAATCACCCTTATGACTTGGAGAGGTTTTAACATATCAATTATGACAGTCGTTGCAATCGTAGCGGTTGCAGTGGCAGTTTTAGTTGCATATTCCATAGGTAGAGGGGTGTCGCAGAGTAATTACGACGATTTGCTTGATGAGATTGATGAACTGAAGGCAAAAGAGAAAGAAGCCACTATTGTGAAACGTGTGAGTCAGCAGATGGAGGCAATTGCATATGATCAGATGAATCTGTCAAACAAACAACGTGACAGAGCTGAGGAACAATCCCGTCTGGCTGAGGATAATGCTGCAAGGGCAGAAGAACAGTCGCGTCTTGCACAGGATAATGCAAAAAAAGCACAACAGCAGTCTTTGCTCGCAGAGAGAAATGCAGAGGAAGCTGTTAAGGCTGCTGAAGATGCAAAAAAACAGCGAGATGCTGCTACATATGCAAAAAGTATTAGTGACACACTGAGTTTCCGTACTTTGAGTCGTTCACTTGGAACGACATCACTGGCCAAATTCGAAAGTAATGAAAACGAACTTGGTCATATCCTTGCATATTCAAGTTGGTATTTTGCTGATAAATACAAAGGAAATCCGTATCAGAAGGAAACATTCAAAGCGCTGATGGTGTCAACCAAAGAACTTAAGGTGTACACCATTCCACGACGTAGTGCAGTGAATAGTGTGATGGTGCTGAAGGGCCAACGTGACGGATGTGTTGCAGTCACCAATTATGGTGAGGTTGTTCTGATTGAAGACGGCAAAATGCAAATGCTCTTACAAGATAATACTTATGACTTTCGTTCTGTATGGTTGAATGAAAGTAATGTTTATGCCTTGTCTTATAACGGCTCCTTATGTGTGTTGGATTATGAAGGATTGCAGACAACAGTTAAGTTACCGTCCGATCATTATGTGAATATAGTACAGATAGATAATTCTACATTGCTCTGTGTTGCCCGTCGTTCTCTCGTATGGTTTGATTTGAACTCGAAGAGGGTTATAGATTCGTTAACACCGTCTAAAGAAGTGTCAACTGCAGTGAAGAGAAATAACAACTTGATGTTTTTCTATACTGATGGCACTTATGTAGAGATGGACAGAAATAGAAATGTCACACCATTGAAGAAATTTGCGGAGGGAGTGGTTACCTCGGCTTTACATGTAGAGTCGGAACGTAAGTTGTTCCTCGGAATGAAAGACGGAGACATTGTGGTAATAACCGATGATGATCGCTATTTCACGACTCTTAGTGGACATGTAGCGCAGGTCACTGGTCTCACTTATTCTAATAAAACACTGGTCTCATCATGTTACGACAGGGAGATGCTGATTTGGTATATGCCCAAACTGAAGGATACTCGTGTGGAGAGAGTTAAAGGCATGACAAAAGGTACTCCTACAGAATGGCTTGTTCCAGCAAACTATGATAGTAACGCATGGGGGCTGAGTGTTAGCACTAAAGGAATTTGGGCTTGGCTCGGTCTGAGTGACGGACGTATAGTGAGACATTGTATTTCTGTACCGTACATGGCAAAACGGGTTTACTCAAAGATAAAACGTGGCCTTACCACAGATGAGTGGATGCAATATATCGGATCAAATGTTGAATACGTGAAAATTAAATAATGAGCAGGTTCTTATCCATATTGGCGTTGTTATTGGTGAGCATAAATAGTTATGCCCGTCTTTCTATAGGTACGCCTTTCTTTAAGAACTATTCTTCAAAAGTGTACAATGCTCATAATAGAAACTTCGATATTCTCTGTGAGAAGAATGGTTATGTTTATGTGGCCAATTTCGAAGGATTGCTTGTGTATGATAATGTAAAATGGCGAATCCTGCATACACCAGGTATCTCTCGTGTTGTATCCTTAAGCAAGGATGAAAAGGGACGTATCTGGTTTAGTGGCATAAACGTTAAGGGTTGTGTAGAAGGTATTGTAGGTGACAGTATTCAGGCTTATTACACACAAAGCGACAAGTATGCTTCAAAAGAAACTGTGATATTGGCTCCCGTAAATCAGGATGTGGACCGATGGAATGGTATAGAAGTACGTAAAAGACTGAAAATATCGAAGAACCGTACCATATTGGCTACTGCTTCTGCCGGTGTCATCGCAATAGATGATCAAGACAATAAGGTGTGGGAAATAAATGAAGAAAAGGGCCTGTGTTCAAATAGCGTTACTACAATCGATTACGATGGAAAGGGTACTGTTTGGGGCGCTACGGATAATGGACTCTTCCGCATCAGCACAACTGAGATATACACACAGTTTGGAGAAGCGGAAGGTTTACATGGACAAGTATCCTGCATTGCTGAAGCACAAGGCAGATTGTTTGTCGGAACACTTCAAGGCTTATTCTGGCTTGAAGATGACCATTTTGTTAAGTTGCCGGGTATGGATCAGGCATGTTGGCAGTTGGATGAGACTGTAAGGGGAAGTATTATCGCTGCAACGACAAATGGTGTCTTTACATATGATGATCATATATCCTTGAAGTCGCAGAATATGTCGTTGACATTGCTCGTTGAAAACGATAATTCATTCCTTTCAGGAGAGATGGATGGAATATATCGCAGAACTTATGACAGACAAGAGCAACTGATAGATCCTATACCAAACGTCGTTAAGATGAAAAAAGATGACAGAGGTGGTATTTGGGCTTTGACAATGGGTGGTGAACATTATTATATGCCTGCAAAAAAAGACCATTTCACCAGACAAAACAATGGAATATTGTCACTATTGCTTGATTATACCGATGATAAGGGTATGTATTGGCATTGTAATGACGATGGAATGGGACTTGTGATGGATGGAATGTCTAAAGAGCTGGCTTCATGGTTACATCCTCTTGCCGGATATAGTATTCAAGCTCTTTTCATAAAAGATGGAATAGTTTGGATTGGAGGAAGCTTCGGACTTATTCGCTTGGCACTGGATGAAACAAGAGGAGTGAAATTACGGAAACCTCAGGTCTTTATTCGTAGTTTTATGCATGATGAACGCTACATGTATATGTCAATGTCGAATGACATATACAATTCTATAGGTACAACATTATACAGTTTCAGACTACATAATAATGACCCATGGTCCAAGTGGTCTGTAGATAAGGATATAGAATTACATAATATGGGATATGGATGGTATCAATTAAGTGTGCGTTCCCTCGACCCTTATGGACAGATAAGTGAATCTGAAGAAATTACATTCGAGATACCATACCCAATATATGTACGATGGTATGCTATACTGTTGTATGTGATATTATTTGGCTTTATTGCTACTGCATACTTCAAATATCGCACCCGTATGATTCTGCGCAGACAGGAACAACTGGAGGCGATGGTATCGAAACGTACACAGGAGGTGGTACAGCAGAAGAATGAGATTGAGTCGCAGAAGAACGAAATCGAACTGCAGAAGAATGAGATTGAAGAGAAATCAAACAGATTGGAAACGACACTCGAAGAATTGCGTGATGCTCAACATGAGTTGCTCAGAAAAGAACACGAAGCGACAGTGGGTAAGTTGACCAAGGGATTGATTGACCGAATCCTCAACCCGATGAACTACATTAATAATTTCTCACATCTCACCCTTGGATTGACTAAGGATATGAAGGAAAATCTGGAGGATGAGAAAGAAAAGATGGATTCAGACAATTATGAGGATTGTATGGATGTGTTGTCGATGATGACACAAAACCTTGAAAAGATTGAACAACACGGAGTTTCTACTGCTCGAATAATTAAAGCTATGGAGGAAATGCTGAAGGAGAGGTCTGACAAAATTGAACCTACAGATGTTGCAACACTCTGTACTCAAATTGTAGAGATTGCCCGCAAGTATTACCACGATGATATAGAAAAGTATAATATCTCGGTGGAATGGCAGAAACCTGAATTGCCAATCGTTGCCGACGTGAATGCCGAACTGATGAGTAAGGTGATTGCATCAATGATTCATAATAGCGTTTATGCCGTGATAAAGAAAGCCGACCGATTAATTGCTAAGGGTGAGAAATATGATCCTGTAATAAGGGTTTCAATACAGCCACATTCAGGCGAGATGCCTCCTTGTTTGGATTTCTATGATAATGGTATAGGTATAGAAGAGGGTATCATTGATAAGATTTTCGACCCATTCTTTACAACCAAACCAACATCGGAAGCCCCTGGTGTGGGATTGTATTTGTCACAACAAATCATACAGGACTTTGGAGGAAACATAAAAGTGAAATCCGAAAAGAACCATTATACTAACTTCACAATTACATTGCCATGACAACCGACGAGCAACAAAAGATTGAACTTCTGCAACAGCAGTTGCACAACCAAGAGAAAATGGCTTCCCTTGGTATGCTTAGTGCGGGTATTGCACATGAAATCCAGAATCCGCTGAATTTCGTCATCAATTTCAGTAAGATGTCGGAAAAACTGCTCGATGACCTTATGGATATCGTAGATGAATGCAGGGAAAAACTGGGTGACGATGATGCTGAGGAGATCACTGAGATATCTGAGGATCTGAAAGAGAATTTGAGTAAGATTGAGGAACATGGACAGCGTGCAATCAATATTATTCGTAGCATATTGTTACAAAGCCGCGGTAAAGACGATGAATATTATGCAACAGACATATGTGAACTTGTGCATGAGTATGTGTGGTTGTCATATCATGCCATGAGGGCAAACGACAAGAGCTTCAATATAGCTATCAAGGAAGAGTATCCCCAGAATATGACAAAGAAAATGGTCGTTCCTCAAGACTTGTGCAGGGCTGTGCTCAATGTAGTAAATAACGCATGTTATACAGTTAAGGAAAAAGAAGCTTCTACAACTGACAGTGATTATCAACCTGCTATAAATGTAAAGGTAGCGGATGGCGAAAAAGATTTCTCTATCGTGGTTGCTGATAATGGCATGGGCATGAATGACGAAGTCCGTTCTAAACTCTTCGATACATTCTTCACAACTAAACCTGTTGGAAAAGGTACCGGATTGGGAATGTCGATAACAAATGATATAATAACTAAGAAACATAAAGGAAAGATTCTTGTGGACACAATCCCTGGAGAAGGTACTACATTCACATTTGTCATTCCAAACTCGCTGAAGAAATGAGGCATTTCATCGCATATATACTGTTCTTTATAAGTATTGCTGTTCACGGACAGGATATTATTTCACTTGCTCAAAATGAATACAATTTGGGACATTTTGAGCAGGCTGATTCTATACTGCTAAATAATATGCAGTCAATAAAGGGGGCAGATCAGATTATCATGTATCGCATATTGGCGCTTAGCAGCCTGAATCAGGAGCGCCCTCAGGATGCAGAGGTTTATGTCGGTAAGTTGCTGGCCGTAGATCCTTATTTTACTGCGTATGGAGAGAATCCTCGTTTCGTGGATATTCTGGAACGACTGAAGAAAGGTAAGACAGTCATTACTACTGCATCGAAGATAGAAGAAACTACTGAGGAAGTACCAGTTCCTGTTACACTCATCACAGAAGATATGATTAAAGCATCAGGTGCGCGTACATTAGGAGAATTGCTGATACTTTATGTTCCTGGAATGTCGGAAATCGGAAGTATTGAAAATAATGTTGCCATGCGAGGTGTTTATGGACTCACCCAGGAACATATGCTTGTGATGCTCAACGGACACCGATTGAACAGTTATAGTACTAATGCGGAGGCTTTGGATTTCCGACAGAATCTGGACAAGATAAAACAAATTGAGGTATTGCGCGGTCCGGCATCCTCTCTTTATGGAAACGTTGCATTGACTGCTGTGATAAATATCATCACAAAGACAGGTTCCGAAATGGATGGTGCTTCAATAATAGCCAAAGCCGGCATTCATAATAGTTATGGAGGTACTGCGCTTTTCGGTAAGGGAAATCTTAAATCCGATGTTTTCTTGTGGGGATCTGTTTATACTGCCCGTGGACAAGTTAAATGGGAAGAAGGTACTAAACATTTTATAGGCGGTTATAATAACAAACCGTCATTTGATTTTGGCGCCAATATACGATGGGATGAATTTAAGATGTCAGTCATAGGGCAGCATACCAAGACTGTTCCTTATTACAATCTGTTTGATGTAACTAAAGTTTTTTCCTATGAAAAGTACTTTCCTCAAAATGGAGAGAAACCTGGTGCCTCACGTACGAATGTACGTATAGACTTGGATTATTCCCATGATTTTGGAAATCTGTCTTTGTCACTATCTGGATTTGCAGGTACTGAGCGAGTGCAAATATTTAATTCAATAGGCGATACAGTTCCATTCCCTTATTCTTGGGCTTTACTAGCCTATATGGGGCTGCTAGATGTAATGGATCCGCATACACAAGGAGTATGGCAAACCGTAAATTGGGATGATTATAGTTTTGGTGGGTCTGCCAGTCTGGCATATAAATATAGGTTCTCAGACAATATGTTCGGTTCGTTGCTTGGTGGTGTGCAGTATGATTATTTTATGCTTGCAGATGCGGTTGTTAAATTGGGATATGATTTCAGAAACGTATCAATTATGACGAACCAGATATTCAATGAAGGCGACGAACAGACTTTTTCTGCTTTTCTTCAGTTGAAACATAATTTCACAAAGAAACTTATTTTAAACGGAGGATTGCGTTTTGACCATAAACGAAGGAATGATGGCAGACTTATCGACACATGGTCGCCTCGTGTAGCTTTGATATATCTGCCAAACGACTCATGGAGTATTAAGGCTGCTTATGCTCACTCATTCGTTGATGCCCCATTCCTATATCGTGCTTCGCAGATTAAACTCTTCAGTGGTTCTGAAAATATGAATCCTGAACAGATGGATGCAGTCCAGGTAGGTGCTACGCTTAATATAAAACCTGCCAATCTGAAGTTTGATGTAAACTTATTTACTAATAATGTGTATGATCTGGTGTTCTTTACAGGCAACGACGTCAGTAGTTCATCAATGTTTGATAATGCCGGTAAAATTACTATCGGAGGAGCTGAAGGAGTAATTCAGTATAATACATCACAGACATTACTGAATTTGAATGTAACATATCAATATCCGTTTCATGTGGAGAATTTCTCCTCAACTAATCACAATATCAGTAATGTCCCGAAGCTTTTGCTCAATTTTGTAGGTTCACAACGTTTGTTCTCCAAGCCGCGTACAGGTTCATTCTGGATTCGTGCAAATATGCATATGCAGTCAAAAACCGACTGTCTTGATAATACTATCTTTGGTGCCAATTATAAAGAAGGTGAAAACTTTATAATAGTCCCTCAATCCGCATTCGCAATATTCGGTGCTGGCTTAGAATGGAAATTCCCATTTAATCTTACCGCTTCTGTAGATACATATAATCTGTTTAATACACAATATCGTATTGGTGGTAAGTTGCAACAGGGAAATCCTGGACAGGGATTCAGTTTTGTGGGTAAATTAAAGTACGAGTTCTAATTTATACATTATGTTTGATATAAAAGTTATGATTATAACAGCGATGATGACAGGTGCAACAGCAAATGCCGCTGCAGCTGATAAGTTTAATTATGTAGATGAGCGGTTTGCTGATTTGCAGATGTTGAGATATAGGGTGGATGGCTTTGAGAAGTTGAGTCTGAAACAGAAGACATTTATCTATTATTTGCAGGAAGCAGCATTGTGGGGACGTGATATTTTGTGGGATCAGAATTGCAAGTATAACCTGCGCGTCCGTCGTGTACTTGAGGAAGTATATAAGTCAGAGAGCCGTGTACGTACAGGCAATGAGGATGACAAAAACCAATTCAACGCTTTCGAGACATATCTGAAGAGGGTATGGTTCAGCAATGGCATTCACCATCATTATGCTTGTGATAAGTTCGTTCCAGGATTCTCCTCTTCATGGTTTATGCGCAGAGTACATGACTGTGCAGATTCATTCAAAGATGTACCAGGGGGACTGGATGCATTGTTGCAAGAAGTGTGCGATGCAATCTTCAATCCTAATATCCTCCAGAAACGAATCAATCTGGCTGAAGGTGTAGATCTGATAAAGACATCCGCATCCAACTATTACGAAGGTGTCACCCAGGCTGAGGCTGAGGCTTTCTACGAAAAACAAAAAGCTGAAGGTGATGCCTTGCGTCCTGTTATGTATGGAATGAACTCCCGATTGGTGAAAGATGCCTCTGGAAAGATATATGAAAAGAAGTGGATTGTCAATGGACTTTATGGCGCTGCTATCAGGAATATCGTTGATAATCTGTTGCTCGCGCGTGAATATGCAGAAGATGAAAAACAGAAAGAGGTAATCGACTTGCTCGTAAAATACTATAGAACCGGTGACTTGAAAACATTCGATGACTATAGCATTGCATGGGCACAGAATACAGAACCTGTTATTGACTTTGTAAACGGTTTCATCGAGTGTTACGGAGATCCTCTCGGTTTGAAATGCTCATGGGAAGGTCTTGTGAATTTCAAGGATCTCGTTGCCACTAAACGTACAGAGACACTGAGTAATAATGCACAGTGGTTTGAAGACCATAGTCCTGTAGATAAGGCTTTCAAGAAAGAGAAAGTGAAAGGTGTGAGTGCGAAGGTTATCAATGCAGCCCTGTTGGCTGGTGATCTATATCCTTCAACAGCTATAGGTATCAACCTCCCGAATTCCAATTGGATTAGAAGGGAACATGGTTCAAAGTCTGTGACAATCGGTAATATCACTTTTGCATACAACCAGGCAGCAAAAGGTAATGGAATGAGAAATGAATTCGTGCTTTCTGATAAAGATAAGGATTTGCTCGAGAAATATGCTGATGTATGCGATGATTTGCATACCGACTTACACGAATGTCTTGGACACGGTTCTGGAAAACTCCTTGACGGAGTAGATCCAGATTCGTTGAAAGCATACGGAAGTACTATTGAAGAAGCTCGTGCAGACCTCTTTGCCCTGTATTATCTGCCAGATGCAAAACTGGTAGAACTGGGTCTCGTGCCAAGTCCAGACGCATATAAGGCCGGTTACTATGCTCAAATGCAAAACGGACTTATGACTCAGTTGGTAAGAATACAACCAGGAAAGAATCTGGAAGAGGCTCATATGCGTAATCGTGCGCTAATTGCCCATTGGACTTTCGAACACGGAAAGGCAGATAACGTATGTGAACTGGTGAAGGTGAACGGAAAGACTTACCTGAGAATTAACGACTATGAGAAGTTGCGTGTTCTCTTCGGTAAACTGCTCGCTGAGATACAACGCATCAAGTCAACAGGCGACTATAAGGCTGCACAGGCTCTGGTAGAGGAATATGGAGTAAAAGTTGACCCTGCTCTACACAAGGAAGTGCTTGAACGATATGCAAAACTCAACATCGCTCCATATAAAGGATTTATCAATCCTAAATATACGGCAGTGAAGGACAAGAAAGGTAATATTACCGACGTGAAAGTATCATATTCTGAGGGTTATGCAGAACAGATGCTACGTTACTCAACCAAGTATTCGGCTTTGCCTCTTGTAAATGAATAACGAGGTAATTATCGAAATAAAAAAGGAACTTCGTGCCAATATGAACGGCGTAGCATCTGCTGCTATGAGGCAGACAGATGACTATCGAGTGAATTTTGGTATCGAATTGCCCAGAATACAGCAAATAGCAAGTGAGTTCCCCTCTGAACGTCGGTTAGCTCAGGCTTTGTGGCACGAAAGCGTCCGTGAATGCAAGATTCTTGCCACCATTCTGATGCCTGCAAAGGAGTTCGATGAGGAACTCTGCGACATATGGGTTTCAGAAATAAGAACCGTTGAAATGGCACAAATCTTTGCCCTGAACCTCATGCGGAGACTTCCATATGCCAGCAGTAAGGCATTTGAGTGGATTTCTGCTGATAATACGGTGCTTCAGATTACTGGCTACTTCACTATGTGCCATGTGTTGAGGATGGGAGAAATGAGTCAAAGATCTGCTGAAGAATTGCTCGACCAGTTGGCATGCGACATAAATGCCATTGACGGCAATCTGAGCAAGGCTGCAGTAAAGACACTGCAGATATTTGCCAGTCGGTCTGACGATAATATGAACAAAGCTAAAAAACTCGCTGATTATTTGTTCTAACAGTCAAAAAGGCATAATTTTGCGCTGCATTTCGAAAATAGAATGATGGAAAAGTCTGCTAAAGATATTCTTGACAGTTATATTGAGGAACAGGGAAAGCGAAAAACCCCTGAACGTCATATTGTCTTGGATACTGTGTTGAACATGGAAGGTCATCACAGTGCAGATGAGATATATGCCATGTTACCGGAAAAAAGCCCGATAAGCAGAGCTACAGTATTCAGTACTATGAACTTGTTTGACGAGGTCGGACTGGTATATAGTCACCAAGTAAACGGCAGAACTCTTTATGAGAATGCCTACAAGGTCGAGCCGCATCATCATTATATATGTAAGGGCTGCCATAAGATATGGAACATGAAGGGTAAAAAGGTGTTTGAGGTCGCTTCTGAATGCCGTACACCCCGCTTCAAAAAGATTAGCAGTTCGTTATATATATATGGTTTGTGTGATGCATGCGCAGCGAAGTTATATCGTCTAAAGAAGAAGATGGAGAAGGAGAAAGAAGCAAAAATGACTCGCGAAGAAAAACGCTTTGCCCGTATCGATACAGAACTGAGCGAAGCTGCAAAATGGATTAATAATATTAAATAAATAAAACAGATGAAAGTTGATGTACTTTTAGGTCTCCAATGGGGAGACGAAGGCAAGGGAAAGGTAGTTGACGTATTAACCCCACGCTATGATGTCGTAGCTCGATTCCAGGGTGGTCCTAATGCAGGACATACATTGGAGTTCGAAGGACAGAAATACGTATTGCGTTCTATACCTTCCGGCATATTCCAAGGTGATAAGGTAAATATTATAGGTAATGGTGTAGTATTGGCTCCAGACCTTTTCATGGATGAGGCTAAAGACTTGGAGAAGAGCGGACACTCACTCCACGGACGTCTGCACATCTCAAAGAAGGCACATCTTATCATGCCAACCCATCGTCTGCTCGATGCTGCATACGAGGCTGCAAAGGGTAAGAACAAGGTAGGTACTACTGGAAAAGGTATCGGTCCTACATACACTGATAAGACCAGTCGTAACGGACTTCGTGTAGGCGATATCCTTTGCGATTTTGAGAAGAAATATGCTGAACACAAGGCTCGTCATGAGAGCATCCTCAAGTCACTGAACTACACAGATTATGACATTACTGAGGTTGAGAAGAAGTGGATGGAAGGTATTGAATACCTGAAGCAGTTCCCACTCGTTGACAGCGAACATGAAATCAACAAACTGTTGAAGGCCGGTAAGAGCGTACTTTGTGAAGGTGCTCAAGGTACTATGCTCGACGTCGATTTCGGTTCATACCCATTCGTCACTTCTTCAAATACAATCTGTGCCGGTGCTTGTATAGGTCTTGGTATCGGTCCTAATAAGATTGGTGATGTATTCGGTATCATCAAGGCATACTGCACACGTGTGGGCGCAGGTCCGTTCCCAACAGAACTCTTCGATGAAACCGGAAATACAATCCGTAATATCGGTCATGAGTATGGTGCTGTAACAGGACGTGAACGCCGTTGCGGGTGGATCGACCTCGTCGCACTCCGTTATGCTATCATGGTAAGCGGTGTTACAAAACTGATTATGATGAAGAGCGATGTCCTCGATGGATTCAAGACTATCAAGGCATGTACTGCATATAAACTGAACGACGGAACAGTCACTCGCGACTTCCCTTATGACATCAGTGACGGCACTGTTGAACCAGTTTATGAAGAACTCCCAGGATGGAATACAGACCTGACCAAGATTACCAGCGAGTCGCAGTTCCCAAAGGCTTTCAGCGATTATATCGCATTCCTCGAGAAAGAACTCGAAACTCCTATCACTATTGTCAGTGTAGGTCCTGACCGCGAACAGACTATTGAACGCAAGTAATATTATTTTCACTCTTGAAAAGAACTTTTACTCTGCTATGCCTGTGCCTGATAACCATTACGGCACTTCCGTCATCGCGCGATTTGCGTGATGCACAAGCCATTGCGGCTGCTTTTGTAAGACAAACCGCCGGATTTGTTGTGTGCGAAGATGACGATTTTATCGTAGTCGGAACGGAAGGACAGAGCAATGTAAAGGGTATGAGCAGTCCTAATGCTGACTATTATATCCTGAATATATCGAATGGAAGCGGATATGTCATCGTGAGTGGTGACGACCGCTTCCGCGATGTTATTGGATATAGTACTACAGGACAGTTCTCAACTGAATCTGCACCGGCTGCTCTGACACATCTCCTATCTACTCTTTCTGCTGAAATGCAGGCAGCCAAGGATTATTACGATGAGAATGGCATCACTACGGTTGAATCTGATCGAAACTTATTAACGTCTGCAAGTAGCATACCACCATTAATCAAAACCCATTGGCAGCAGGTTTATCCGTTCAATGCTCAGGTGCCCGTGAGTTATTCGGGGCAGTATTCTTCTTATCATGGTAAGGCTTCAGTAGGTTGTGTCGCCTTGTCTATTGCTCAGGTGATGAACTACTGGAAATATCCATCCCGGGGCCAAGGTGGAACGTATGCGGATATAAATTATGACAATGTATATGTAAACTTTAGTGAACAGACATACAACTGGGATAATATTGCTAAAGAATATGGTTCCTATTGGGATGATGACGGGGTTATGAGAAATGGGGAATACACACAGAGTCAAGCTGATGAAATAGCCAAAATATGTTATCAGATAGGTGTTGCCGTTGATATGTTATGGAATGCAGATGGATCAGGAGGTTCTGGTACATATGAAGAAAACATACCAAGAGCTATGGCTAATCAGTTCGGATACAATAAATATGCCAAGCTTCGCTTTCGTGATGTTTTAGGAGTTGAGGAGTTTCAGAAGGAGATAATCAATGACCTTTCCGCTGGCAGACCTGTAATCTTTAATGCAATAAGTACAAAAGATAATGGTCATTCATTTATTCTGGACGGATATGATGCATCCACTGATATGTTTCATGTGAATTGGGGGTGGCAAGGGAAGGATAATGGGTATTATGCCATTTCAGTGCTTAAACCAGCATTAACTAACATGGGTAACTTTGTTTTTAATCAAAACGCTGTGTTAGGTGTTCAACCAACTGAAGAGGATTTTGGCTACCAACCTACGATATTTGGCTGTAAACTAACTCTCGATAGGACATCAATATCCAAAGGCGAAAATCTTAAGGTGGTTATCGATACCATTTTTAATTACGATTGCTTTTTCGATGGCGAAGTCGGTCTTGCAGTATATGACTCTAATGGCGAACTGAAACTGGATAATATTAATGCAAAGATCAATCTGGGTTATTACTACATAAATGTCTCCTGCTATTCGCCTACTTTCCCGCGTTCTATGACTGCTGGTACATACACCATGCGAATGGTAATGAAGGACTCAGATGGTACAATCTATCCGCTACCTGCAAAATACGGGAATACGGAAAGTTGGACTGTGACAGTTTCATCGAGTGCTCCAAGTGGTACGGTTACATTCGTTGCCGACCCTCCTGTAGCTACTGGTATAGAAAATGTTGAAATCACATCTGCTCATAAGCAAGAGAATTCTTCTGGTGATGATGCATGGTACACTCTTACAGGCAATCGTGTATCACAACCAGGAAAGGGCATTTATATCCGTAACGGAAAGAAATACGTTTTCCGTTAATCATTCAATAACTCCTTGTAGAGTCTTATTGCTCCGTCTATCTCACTTATTTTTATGAATTCATCGGCGGTATGTGAACGTGCCGATTCACCCGGGCCAAGTTTCATAGATGGAAATTTCATCAGAGCCTGGTCACTCAGGGTTGGGCTGCCAAATGGTTTTAGTCCTTTCTTCACGCAACGCACAACGAATGGGTGGTCTTCTGGAATATGCGATGAACTCAGACGGAAACTTCTTGCCTTCAATTCCGATTTCAGGTTCTTTTGGAAATAGTCGAATATCTCTTCGTTTGAGTAGAATTCATTACTGCGTACGTCAATAGTAAAAGTACATTCTGCAGGAACCACATTATGTTGGGTTCCTGCGTTTATTATGGTAACAGTCTGTTTCACAGGTCCCAGCAAATCGCTCTGCTT
>DEJD01000063.1:6714-10749 GCA_002353215.1 Prevotellaceae bacterium UBA2757 | reverse complement strand
ACCATAAGTCCCTTTTCTGCTATTGCCGGTTGCATGCCGGTCGGTTCTCCTACGATGGCAAACGAAATAGGTGGAAGCATAGGCAAAACACTCTCAATGCCGTTCTTCCCGCTTACCTCCTCTTCGCATGAGGCAAGATATACAAGGTTGAAACCCTTATGAGACAACTCACCCTCAAACGCAAGGAAAACCTGCAGAAGGGACACAAGACCGCCGCCGCAGTCGTTTGCTCCCAGACCATAAAGGGTGTCTCCCTCCAGTGTCGGAACGAATGGGTCATGTTTCCAGCCTGCTGCCGGTTTTACCGTATCTATATGAGCATTCAGCAGTATAGTAGGTAACTGAGGGTCGAATTCCGATGACTGACTCCACACATTATTCCCATGTCGCTGGGTAGTGAGTCCCTTCGACTTCATATACGATTCCATGATATCCGCCGCCTTACATTCATCTCTGCTAATGCTTGGTGTTGCAATCAACTGTTTTAACAATTCTACAGCCTCTAAAGTTGTTTTACTATACTCCATTTTGTGCTATTCATAAAATTTAGCACCAAAGGTAAGAGTTTTTACTTATAAAAGTCTTACCTTTGTGCTGATTTTTACGCAGTCAAATTAAAAAGAACAAATATAATCAATGGCACAACAGGAGGATATTTTCAAGAAAGTGGTAAGCCACTGTAAGGAATACGGCTTTGTATTTCCGTCTTCTGAGATATATGATGGTCTCGGAGCAGTTTATGATTATGGACAGAACGGTGTTGAGTTGAAAAACAACATCAAGCAGTATTGGTGGCAGTATATGGTACTTCTGCACGAGAATATCGTGGGTATCGATTCTGCAATCTTCATGCACCCGACTATATGGAAGGCAAGCGGACACGTAGATGCTTTTAATGACCCTCTTATCGACAACCGCGACTCAAAGAAGCGCTATCGTGCAGATGTTCTCATCGAAGAACAGATTGCAAAGTACGACGATAAGATTGAGAAGGAAGTAGCTAAGGCTCGTAAGCGTTTCGGTGATGCTTTTGATGAGGCACAGTATCGTGCTACCTCTCCTCGTGTTCTTGAGGAGACAGCAAAACGCGATGCTCTTCACAAGCGCTATCAGGATGTGATGAATGCACCTGGAGGTATAGACCTCGAAGGTATGCGTCAGATCATTATCGACGAAGAGATTGCTTGTCCTATTTCCGGAACGCGCAACTGGACTGATGTACGCCAGTTCAACCTTATGTTCAAGACAGAGATGGGTGCTGCTGCTGAAGGTGCAAGCACTATCTACCTGCGTCCTGAAACTGCGCAGGGTATCTTCGTAAACTATCTGAACGTACAGAAGACCGGTCGTATGAAAATCCCATTCGGTATAGCACAGATCGGTAAGGCTTTCCGTAATGAAATCGTAGCCCGTCAGTTCATCTTCCGTATGCGTGAGTTCGAACAGATGGAGATGCAGTTCTTCGTAAAACCAGGTACAGAACTTCAGTGGTTCGACGAATGGAAGAAGCGTCGTATGGCATGGCATCAGGCTCTCGGATTCGGTTCTGAAAACTACCGTTTCCACGATCATGATAAGTTGGCACACTATGCTAATGCTGCAACCGATATCGAATTCAAGATGCCATTCGGATTCAAGGAGGTAGAGGGTATCCACTCTCGTACCAACTTCGACCTCTCTCAGCATGCTAAATATTCTGGTAAGAAGATTGAGTACTTCGATCCGGAAGAGAACCAGTCATACACTCCATACGTAATCGAAACAAGTATAGGTGTTGACCGTATGTTCCTTTCTGTCATCTGCCATAGTTATTGTGAGGAAAAGCTTGAAGGCGGTGATGTACGTACTGTACTTCGTCTGCCTGCTGCACTTGCTCCTATCAAGTTGGCTGTTTTCCCACTCACTAAGAAGGACGGCCTGCCAGAGAAGGCACGTGAAATTATCGACGAACTCAAGTTCCACTTCAACTGCAAGTACGAGGAGAAGGATCAGATTGGTAAGCGCTATCGTCGTCAGGATGCCATCGGTACTCCATTCTGTGTAACAGTTGACAATCAGACACTGGAAGATAACACCGTTACTCTTCGTTATCGCGACACAATGGAACAGAAGCGTGTTGCTATCAGCGAACTGCGCGGAATCATCGAAGATCAGGTAAGCATTCCAAGTCTCTTGAAGAACTTGAAATAACAAACGATTATGTCAAAACTCTCGTATATAGCTTTCTTCAGTTGCGTCCTTTCGCTGCTCGTGTTCTCTTGTTCTAAGAATGAGGGTGAGCCAGGTGAATACGACAACTGGCAGGCACGTAATCAGGTATATGTCGATTCTATTGCCCGTCTTGCAAAGCAGGGAACGGATAAATGGACTCGTACACTCGTGTATTATTTTCCCCAGGAATATGCTGATAAGAATCCTGACAATAATAATATATATGTGTACGTGCAGAAGGTCCAGCCCGGAACCGGAACTGTAAAACCTCTTTATTCCGATTCAGTCCGTCTGTTTTATCGTGGACGTTTTATCCCTTCAAGAAGCTATCCCGAGGGTCATGTGTTCGGACAGAGCTATACTGAGAGGTCTATAAGCGAGATAGACGAAACGACAGCTGTTCCTACACTGTTGGCAGTCAGCCAGAATGTACCCGGTTTCTGTCAGGCTCTGCAGGATATGGTTGAAGGCGAGATCTGTCGTATGGTTATCCCATACTACGTTGCCTATGGAAGCTCCAGTACTGCATCAAACATTCCCGACTATTCAACGCTTATTTTCGATGTAAAACTCGTCAAAGTATATGCTCGAGGCGAAAATACCAATTGGAGATAATCATTAACGTTATAAACAAACAGTAAGCCCAACCTTCCGCAGGTTGGGCTTGTCGTTTATATATGTGTGTGACTTATTTTACGTTTCCTACCTTGATGAGGTATTCAGCAATCTGAACTGCGTTCAGAGCTGCACCCTTCTTGATCTGGTCACCGCTGAGCCAGAATGTAAGACCATTCTCATTTGCAAGGTCCTTACGTACACGACCTACATATACATCGTCCTTACCAGCTGTGAACAGTGGCATTGGGTACTTCTGAGTCTTTGGATCGTCGATGAGTGTTACACCGTCTGCTGCTGCAATAGCTGCCTGAGCCTCTTCTACTGTGATTGGCTTTTCTGTCTCTACCCATACAGCCTCGCTGTGAGCACGAAGTGAAGAGATACGAACGCACATAGCAGAACACTTAGCATCAGTGTGCATAATCTTACGGGTCTCATTGAACATCTTCATCTCCTCTTTTGTATATCCATTGTCCTGGAATACATCAATCTGTGGGATTACGTTGTATGCCAACTGATATGCAAATTTATTCACTGTTGGTTCCTTGCCTTCGACGATGTCCTTGTACTGCTGCTGCAGTTCTGCCATTGCAGCAGCACCGGCACCACTGGCACTCTGATAACTTGCTACGTGTATGCGAGTGATATGACTCAGTTTCTCGATTGGCTTCAGTACTACTACCATCATGATAGTTGTACAGTTAGGATTTGCAATGATGCCTCGTGGACGGTTCAAAGCATCCTCAGCATTGCACTCAGGCACTACCAATGGCACATCGTCGTCCATACGGAATGCACTTGAGTTGTCAATCATCACTGTGCCAAACTTAGTGATGTCCTCAGCAAATTCCTTGCTGGTTCCGGCACCTGCACTGGTAAATGCAATGTCGATACCCTTGAAGTCATCACCATGTTTCAGAAGTTTCACTTCATATTCCTTACCTCTGAAGGTGTATTTTGTGCCGGCACTACGGCTTGATCCAAACAAAACTAATTCGTCAATAGGGAAGTTTCTCTCGTCAAGTACACGGAGAAATTCCTGTCCTACAGCGCCGCTCGCGCCAACAATTGCTACTTTCATATTATATATTGTTTAAAATTTGCGCGCGAAGGTACGACATTTCTATGAATAAATCACTAACTTTGCGCTCAAAATTGAAATTGACACCCTTAGGTTCTCCCTTGCGATGAGTTCTTGAGGTCTCT
>DEJD01000063.1:4159-6558 GCA_002353215.1 Prevotellaceae bacterium UBA2757 | reverse complement strand
TGACAGCTCATGTCCGTGTAAAACTGAGATATGAAGGCAGCAACTTAGGTACCAGCGGAACTCTTCGTATGCGTAAGGGAGAAGTCATTCAGCTTTCTCTCGTCGATCCTATCCTTGGCATCTCTGAAGTAGCCCGTATGGAGATAGATCCTAATTCCATCCTGCTTATCGACAAGTATAACAAGCGTTATGTGATAATGACATACGACGATTTGAACCGTTATTCAAATCGCAATATAGATTACCAGACTATCGAATATTATTTCTGGCAACAGGCAACACGAGAGGATACAGACCAGCTTCAGTTTCAGTTCCCTCTTGGCAGAAAGACTATAGAACTGACTCTTAATCTCTCTAACAAAAACGATAAATCTGACTGGGAAGCTCATACAGTGCCTTCGTATAAGTATGACCAGGTTTCAGCCGAAGAACTCTTCAAAAGCCTCTCAGACTTCTAATGCACATCTTTAGCAGACATACTATACTTGGCTCGTCTGGACATTCCGGACTAACTGTTGCATACAGACTGATATGTACCTGTATGCTCTTTCTTGTGTTCCTTTCTGTCTCTACCCCTGTAGAGGCACAGCGACGTAGAACATCTACAACTCAGAAGTCTTCTGCCAAAAAGACCACAGCGAGGAAGGTAGATAAGAAGACACAACTTCGCAATGCCAAGAAAGAGGCTGAACGTAAACGTAAACTCGAACAGGAACGTGCCAAGCAGTTAGCAAAAAATATTAAGGCAAACCTCGACAGTGTGCTTGTCATAAACGGTAAGATGAACCGTCAGCAGCATTCTATCGACAGTCTGAGTGTGGAGATAAAGTCTCTGCAGGCAAATATCGACTCGATGACCGCTGAACTTTCACGTCTTGAAACACAGTTGGAATTGCGTCGTAAGCAATATGCCCGTTCTCTCATGCAGCAGCGCAAGCAGCAGACAGTGCAACAGCGTCTTACCTTTATCTTCTCTGCTGATAACTTCGCACAGCTAATCCGTCGTATGCGTTACGTACGCGAATACACTACCTATCAGCGTGCGCAGGGAGAACTGATACAGGAAAAACAACTCGAAGTAGATAATGCCCGTAATAAGTTGTTAGGTGCACAGGCTGCCATGAAGATGAATCTGGGTACTATGGAGTCTCATCAGAAACAGCTTGCCCGCCTGAAGTCTAATTGTGAGTCGAAAGCAACACTGCTCAATAAGAACCTCGATTTGGTAAACAAGCAGATTGCTGAATATCAGAAGCGTGAACAGCAGTTGAGCAATCAGATTGAAAAACTGATTCAAGAGGAAATAGAGGCTGAGCGTCGCCGTCGTGCAGAGGCTGAACGCCGTCGCCAGGAAGAAGAAGCCCGTCGCGCTGCTGAGGCCGCCAAAAACACCAAGACTTCTAAGAAGAGCAAAAAGAGTTCCTCTTCCGCATCTTCAACAGCTGACAGTGGTACTAAAGTAGAGAAGTTCAGATACTCAGAGTACAACGATAAACTGAGCAGCAGTTTCACTGCCAATAAGGGTCGTCTGCCAATGCCTATCACTGGTGGTTTCAATATCACCCGCCACTTCGGTATATATAATGTGCAGGGCTTGCGCAACGTAACTTTAAACAGTAAGGGTATCGATATCCGCGGTCAACAGGGAGCTATGGCGCGCGCAATATTCGATGGCGAAGTAAGTAGCATATTCCAGTATGGCTCTACTTACATTGTCATGTTGCGTCATGGCAGTTACATAAGTGTTTATTCAGGTCTGAAGAGTATATCGGTTCGCAAGGGACAGAAGGTGAAAACAAAAGACTCCCTTGGTGTCATCGGAACCGACCCGGACGGCCACTACACACTGCACTTCCAGCTGCGTCGCGAGAGCACATTGCTCAATCCTGAACACTGGGTACGCTAAATTCGCATCCGCAATACCTTTGATTATAGAAACCGTTTTCCTTCAGCAACTGATTCCGGCGTTCCTGAAGACCGCCTTTGCGCCAGTTTCTTGCATCAAAGACTACACTGCCTCCTACCTGTTCTGCAGCCCATAGTCCGGCTTCGGTAATCTGTTCGAGCGATTTCCAACGACTCGATGCCAGTGTAGTGGTAAATTCCTGCAAACCCAGTTCCTTGCATTTCTGAGCAGCGCGTAGCAATCGGTATTTAAAACACATGAGACAGCGTTTGCCCCTTTCAGGTTCCTTCTCGTAACCCTTCACAAAATCCAACCAGGCCTGATGGTTATAATCATCGTCTATAATCCTCAGACCTAATTTCTCGGCATATCTCGTTATCTCCTGTTTCCTTATCGTATATTCTTCTTCCGGAAAGATGTTCGGATTGCAATAGAAGATAGTAGGGCGCACTCCGTTCGAGAGCATCCATTCAAGTATGGCACTCGAGCAGGG
>DEJD01000063.1:856-4033 GCA_002353215.1 Prevotellaceae bacterium UBA2757 | reverse complement strand
TCTTCTTCGGGAATATTCTTCTCTATACACTGTTTGCCTTTGTAGAGACTGATTTTACCCACTCCGGCACCTACATATCCGTAGTCGGCATCAGCCATCTCGCCCGGACCGTTTACGATACATCCCATGATGCCTATCTTCAGTCCGACGAGGTGCTTGGTAGCTTCTTTTATCTTGGCTATGGTTTCTTCCAGATTGTACAGAGTGCGTCCGCAACCAGGACATGAAATGTATTCTGTCTTTACGAACTTAACCCTTGCTGCCTGCAGTATTGAGTCGGCAAGGTCTGTGAGTTTTTCCTTCGGAAAACCGTCATTCTCGATTTCCAGTTTATGTGCCAATCCATCGATGAAAAGTGCTCCCGTAGCCATTGCAGCCTTCAGTTGCAGGTCTTCCCATTTGCTTTCGTTGAGGCTCAGAGTCACAGTGTCGTCACTGATAGTTGCCTTAGCCTCTTCCCTTATCTTTGCACATTCAGGAATCATATCCACCAGCTTGCGGGCTACAGGTATTTCCTTCTCCGGAGCTTCCGACAGGCTTACTCTTATCGTATCGCCTATGCCCTCGCAGAGCAGGGCACCTATGCCTACAGCACTCTTTATTCTGCCGTCTTCGCCCTCTCCTGCTTCAGTCACTCCAAGGTGCAGAGGAAAAGCCATTCCTTCCTTCTCCATCTCGCTTACGAGCAGTCGGACGGTGCGTACCATTACAACAGTATTGCTTGCCTTTATAGAGATAACTACATTGCTGAAGTTTTCCTTTACACAGATACGAAGGAACTCCATACATGATTCCACCATACCTGCTGGGGTGTCGCCATAGCGCGACATGATGCGATCCGACAGCGATCCGTGGTTCACTCCTATGCGAATGGCAGTGTTGTGTTCCTTGCATATATTCAGGAAGGGTACGAACCTACTCTCAATTTTCTTGATTTCATCGGCATATTCCTCGTCTGTATATTCCAGACTCTTGAATGTGCGGGCAGGATCTACATAATTGCCTGGATTGATGCGTACCTTCTCGCATATAGTTGCTGCCGTATCAGCTACAGCAGCGTTGAAATGTACATCAGCAACCAATGGGACATCATAGCCGGCAGAACGCAAACCGTCTTTTATGTTTTGCATATTCTGTGCCTCACGCTGTCCTTGAGTGGTGAATCGTACTATCTCACCACCGGCATCTACTATGCGCATGGCTTGAGCCACACTGCCCTCTGTATCCATTGTAGAGGTATTTGCCATCGACTGAATGCGGATAGGGTTCTCGCCGCCTATCTTCACTCTGCCAACAACAACCTCACTGCTGACTCTTCTCTTATACATGGCTTAACACTTAAACTTATAATTCACTTCTTTCAGTTCAGCATTTGCCTTCTCTATCTTCTTGCAAAGCCCTTTCTTGTAGTCTGCAAACTTCTCAGCAAGAGCTTCGTCAGACAGAGCCATCATCTCAACTGCGAGAATAGCTGCATTCAGAGCTCCATTTATTGCTACTGTAGCTACAGGGATTCCCGGAGGCATCTGCATGATTGAGAATACGGCATCCATTCCGTCGAGCACACTACCCTTGATAGGTACTCCGATAACTGGCAGAGTAGTGCTTGCTGCGATTACTCCAGGCAGAGCTGCTGCCATTCCTGCACCGGCAATGATTACCTTAATGCCTCGCTCCTTTGCTCCCTTGGCAAACGCTTCTACTGCGTCTGGGGTTCTGTGAGCCGACAATGCGTTCATCTCGAATGGAATTTGCATCTCATCCAAGAACTGTGCTGCTTTCTCCATTACAGGCAGATCACTTGTGCTGCCCATGATAATTGAAACAATTGGTGTCATATCTTTTAGTTTTTAAATTTACATCCATGCCAACAGGATAAATACCAGCGAACAGATAAAGCCTATAGCAAAACCCGTCAATACCTGTGCCAGCGAGTGTTGCCTCAGTATGATGCGGCTTGTGCCCACTGCTCCGCTAAGTATTATGAGACCGCAAGTGTACCACAGCGGATTGAAGTAGAACAGATTGCTGAATGCCAGCAGGGCTCCTACCAAACCGCCCATGCCCACCATGTGGGTGCTTACTTTCCACCATGCGTTTATGAACACACAGATAATCTGTGAAACGAATGCTGCCATCACTATGCCTCTTACGAACATGGCTACATTCATCCTTGTCATCAGCACCAGACAAACTGTATAACTGCAGATGGTCAGCAGATAGGGCATATGTCTATGTTCGCGGTGCGACATCTGCAGGTGTGTCCATTGCATTACCATTCTGAAAATGTTGATTCCCAGTTTTGGAATGAGCACAGTGAAGATAAACACCATGAACAGGATGAAGAGTCTGTAGGGCAGAGGCAGCAACTGCAGGTAGCTACAGAAAAACAGCACGATGAGAATCCATAGCGGAGTATAGAAGGGCGAAAACACTATGGATAGTGTCTTGGCTATTTGCATCAGGCGTTTCTCTGTCATAAGCTTAAACGTTTTTGTACGGGTGGGATGCCCATTTCATCGCGGTATTTTGCCACTGTACGTCGTTTTATATTGATTCCTTGCTTGCTGAGCAGTTCTGCTATTTGTCCGTCTGCCAGCGGAGCAGTCTTGTCTTCGTCCTCTATGAGTTGCTTTATGGTTGTCTTTGCCTTGTCTGCATCGAGCGACTCTCCTTGCGCGTTTATGCGCGACTGTTTGAAGAAGAATGTCAGCGGATAGATATGTCCGTCAACCATGCAGTACTTGCTGTTTCTCACTCTCGACACTGTAGAAATGTCGAATCCAGCCTTCTCTGCCACATCCTTCAGTATGAGCGGTTGCAGGTCGTCAGGGTCTTGTGTCAGGAAAAACTGTTTCTGCAGAGCTATAATAGCATTCATTGTCTTCAGCAGAGTATTGTTTCTTTGGCGCACAGCCTCAATGAAGAGTTTTGCAGAGTCAATCTTATTGCGGGTATAGGTTACGAAGTCCCGTTCGCTTCGACTCAACTTACGTTCTGTCTGTTCGTATGCCCTGAGTTGGTTCACATACTCTCGGTTTATGCGCATCGTTGGCAGTTCTCCGTTGTTCAGGCGGCAACTGATTTGTCCGTTTTCATCAGTTTCAACGATGAAATCGGGTACTGCTGTGCTCACTCTGTCTCGTGCCGACTCCGTCAGAGCCAGTCCTGGGTGCA
>DEJD01000063.1:0-724 GCA_002353215.1 Prevotellaceae bacterium UBA2757 | reverse complement strand
TCGCCCAGCAGATGTTCCTTGTCGTTCATCTTGCGGTCAATCTGTAGCAACAGACACTCTCTTGTATCTCTCGCTCCTATGCCGGCAGGGTCGAACTGCTGCAACACCTTCAGTGCTTCCTCCAGTTCTTCCTCGTTCGTTTCTATATTGTGCTGAAACAGCATTTCATCAGCAATCCGATACAGTGGATTCTCGATAAAACCGTTGTCGTTCAACGAATTTATCAGGTATTCTACCAAAGTGCGCTGGTGGGCGGTCAGGTCGAAATCAACCAACTGTTCCATCAGACTATCCACAAACGACACAGTTTCTCCTAACACATATTCCTGTCTGTCCTCCTTGCCATCGTTCGGACTATATACGGGCAACTCATCAGAATCGTACAATTCATCGTAGTTCCCCGCGTTTTCCTCGCTCGAAAAATCATCATCATCGCCTTCCGGATTCTCAGTGTTTTCTTCATTGGAATAATCATCTTCTTTTTCCGAAAACTCCGAATTATCCGAAGTCTCTTCCCCGGTTCCACCCCCAGTTTCCAAGGTTATATTATCGATGGCTTCATCCTTCACCCTCTGTTCGAGTTCGACAATAGGCAACTCCAGCAACTTCGTAGTCATAAGCTGCAGTGGCGACAACTTCAGCAATTGCGCTTCCGTCTGTACCTGATATAGTCTCTGTTCCAATGCCATTTACGGGCGCGAAGTTACAACATTTTCACGACATA
>DEJD01000069.1:13815-14579 GCA_002353215.1 Prevotellaceae bacterium UBA2757 | reverse complement strand
GGAAAGCGTCTGGGTATTCAGGTGGATATGGCTACGGGTACCGGTTGGCCTTTCGGAGGTCCGCTGGTGAGTGTGGAGGATGCTGCCACAAAGGCTGTGTTCAAAACTGAAGGCGGAAAGACCACTGTCGAGGTAAGCAAGACAAAACAGAAGGTGAAACGTGCTGCTCCAGGAGGTGAGGGATTCGTCATCGACCACTTCAGTCGCGATGCTGTAGCCCGTTATCTGGAACGCTTCGATACCGCTTTCGTTAATCAGCAGGTGGCATTCCCTGCAAACTTCTTCAACGACAGTTATGAAGTGTATGGTGCCGACTGGACTCCAAACCTGAGAGAGGAGTTTCAGAAGCGCCGTCACTATGACCTATACGAACATCTGAAGCCATTCACCACTCCTGATTCGCTGCGTACAGATGAGGACAAACGCATCCTTTCCGATTATAGGGAGACACTTGCAGAACTGCTTTATGAGAATTTCACGACACAGTGGACAGACTGGGCACACAAACACGGTTCGCTGACCCGCAACCAGGCTCACGGTTCGCCTGCAAACCTTCTCGACCTCTATGCAGCTGTGGATATTCCAGAGTGTGAAGGATTCGGACTCAGCGACTTCGGTATTCATGGTTTGCGTAAAGACCCTGCATATACTAAGAAGAATTTCTCCGACATTTCCATGTTGAAGTATGCATCGTCGGGTGCCCACCTGAGTGGTCATCGTCTTACATCAAGCGAGACTTTCACATGGCTTACGGAACATTTCCG
>DEJD01000069.1:11592-13743 GCA_002353215.1 Prevotellaceae bacterium UBA2757 | reverse complement strand
TGCTATTCTCCGAAAGATGCAGAATGGCCCGGGTGGAGATTCTATGCCAGTGTGGATATGTCGCCAAACAACAACTGGTGGACTGCCATGCCTGCATTCTCAGCATATATCCAGCGTTGTCAGTCGATGCTGCAGTGGGGCGAACCCGACAACGACATCCTCGTATATCTGCCGTTCTACGATATGATATACGACCAGCCTGGCAGTGTGGCTCTTTTCGATATTCACTCTATGGAGAAGCGTGCTCCTAAGTTTATCAATACCGTGCAGACCATCATCAAGGGTGGTTACGATGTGGATTATATCAGCGACAGATATGTGCAGAAAGATGACGTAACGAAGCGATATGCAGCTATTATCATTCCTGATGTGAAGTTTATGCCGCTTGCTACTGTTCAGCGTCTGAACGCCATGGCTGCAGCAGGTTATAAGGTTATCTTCGTAAAGGACTACCCGACTTCTGTGCCCGGATATGGCAAGAAGGCGGAGCAGAAACAGTTTGATAAGGTATTGAAGAACCTGAAGAAAAACTCTGTTCTGGCGCAGGACTACCAGTCGGCACTTGAGGCTACCAATGCCCGTGCAGAGTCGATGCGTTCTGTTCAGGGACTCAGTTGCATCCGTCGCAGCAATCCTGAGGGTTATCATTACTTTATCTCTAACCTTCAGGGTAAGTATGTTGACAGTTTCGTCGAACTGGGTGTGAGGGCAGCAGCAGCTGTGTTCTATAATCCGATGAACGGCGACATAACCCGTGCAAAGACAGACGAACAGGGTAGGGTGCGCATTCAGTTGCAGTCGGGCGAAAGCATCCTGCTGCGTACGTTCAACACCAACAATGCTGAGGCTGCCATCCTGCCGCCACATAAGTACTACAACAGTCTCGACTACCGTGCTACCCAACTGACCGACTGGACTCTCTCCTTCAAATCGGCAGCTCCTGCACCGATTGAGAAGACCTGGAAAATGCAGACTCCTAAGTCGTGGACAGAACTGGGTGATTCGCTCTGCAACGAAACGATGGCTACCGGTTGTTACAAGACCACTTTCCGTATGGGAAAGATTCAGCCGGGCAGTGCCTTCATCCTCGACCTGGGCGATGTGCGTGAGTCGGCTCGTGTCATCGTAAACGGCAAAGACTGCGGTACGCTCTTCGCTGTGCCATACCGCATCGACATAACCGGTCAGTTGAAGGAAGGTGACAACACCCTTGAGGTGGAGGTGAACAACCTGCCCGCCAACCGCATTGCAGCTCTCGACCGCAGAGGGGTGAAATGGCGTAAGTTCAAGGAGATAAATGTAGTGGACCTGAACTACAAGCGCGACCTCTACGACAAGTGGACCACTGTTCCGTCAGGACTTTGTTCTCCTGTGAAGATTATTCCTGCTGTGGTGGAATAGCATGTTCGGAAAAAAACGTACCTTTGCATGAAAATTTCAAATTTTTAAAACACATACAATTATGGGATTAATGGAATCAATCATTGCGCGTGCTAAGTCAAACAAGCAGCGCATCGTGCTCCCGGAATCACTCGAGGAGCGCACCATTACTGCTGCCGACAAGTCGTTGGCTGACGATCTGGCTGAAATCATCCTTATCGGAAACCGTCAGGAGATTCTTGCCAAGGCTGCAGAACTGGGACTTAAAAACATTGAGAAAGCTACAATCATCGACCCTGCTACAAGTGAGAAGACAGAAGAGTATGCTCAGCTCCTGTTCCAACTGCGTCAGAAGAAGGGCATGACTATCGAAAAGGCTCGCGAGCAGGTGCTCGACCCACTGTATTTTGGTTGTCTTATCATTAAGAGTGGCGATGCTGACGGTCAGATCAGCGGTGCCCTCTCAACCACTGGCGACACTCTGCGTCCTGCACTTCAGATCATAAAGTGTTCTCCGGGCATCACTTGCGTAAGCGGTGCTATGCTCCTTATCACCCAGACTCCTCAGTATGGCGAAGACGGAATCCTCGTAATGGGCGACGTAGCCGTAACTCCAATGCCTGATGCTGCTCAGTTGGCACAGATCGCCGTTTGTACAGCACAGACAGCTAAGTCGGTAGCAGGTTTTGCTGACCCACGTGTAGCTATGCTTTCATTCTCTACCAAGGGTAGTGCAAAGCACGAAGTGGTTGACAAGGTAGTTGAGGCTAC
>DEJD01000069.1:11281-11526 GCA_002353215.1 Prevotellaceae bacterium UBA2757 | reverse complement strand
GTGCCAAGTGTAGGTCAGAAGAAGGCTCCAGGCAGTGAGATAGCAGGTAAGGCAAATGTCCTCGTAGCTCCAAACCTCGAAGTCGGCAATATCGGTTACAAACTCGTTCAGCGTCTTGGAAATGCCGATGCCATCGGTCCTATCCTCCAGGGTATTGCCCGTCCGGTTAACGACCTTAGCCGCGGTTGTTCAGTTGACGACATCTACAAGATGGTTGCCATCACTGCCTGCCAGGCAATGGACGC
>DEJD01000069.1:0-11255 GCA_002353215.1 Prevotellaceae bacterium UBA2757 | reverse complement strand
ATGAAGAAAATTCTTGTACTGAACTGCGGAAGCAGTTCCATCAAATATGCATTGTACGACATGACTGACAAGTCGGTCATTACCTCCGGTGGAATCGAGAAAATCGGTTTGCCAGACTCTTTCCTCAAACTGAAATACAACGGTGAGAAAATCCAGCTCGACCGTCCTATCGCAGAACACACAGCCGGTGTGCAGTTCATCTTCGAAGTGCTCACAACCGGCAAATACGCTGTGCTGAAATCGCTCGACGAACTCGATGCAGTAGGTCACCGTATGGTGCACGGAGGAGAGAAATTCAACAAGTCGGTACTCCTCACTCCAGAGGTGATGAAGGCATTCGCTGCCTGTAACGACCTCGCACCACTCCACAACCCGGCAAACATCAAGGGTGTGAATGCAGTGACAGCTCTCCTGCCAAACATTCCGCAGGTGGGCGTGTTCGACACAGCATTCCATCAGACTATGCCTGACTACGCATTCATGTATGCACTGCCATACGAACTCTATGCCAAGTACGGAGTGCGCCGTTACGGATTCCACGGAACCAGTCACCGCTACGTCAGTCAGCGCGTATGCGAATTCCTCGGAGTAAAACCCGAGGGCAAGCGCATCATCACTTGTCACATCGGTAATGGAGCTTCAATTGCAGCCGTTAAGGATGGTAAATGTGTTGACACCAGCATGGGACTCACTCCGCTCGAGGGACTCATCATGGGTACCCGTTCTGGTGATATCGATGCCGGAGCCGTTACATTCCTTATGGACAAACTGCAACTCGACACAAAGGGCATCAGCAACCTGCTCAACAAGAAATCTGGTTTGGCTGGAGTCAGCGAACTCTCAAGCGACTTCCGCGATATTCTGGCTGGTATTGAGGCTGGCAACGACAAGGCTCGTCTGGCTAAGGAAATGTACTGCTACCGCATAAAGAAATACATCGGTGAGTATGCCGCAGCAATGGGTGGAGTAGATATCATCCTCTTCACCGGCGGAGCTGGTGAAAACCAGTGGGAAGTGCGTGAAGGAGCAACTGAAGGACTCGAATTCATGGGTGTCAAGATGGACGTTACGAAAAACCGTTCATGCCGTGCCAAGGAAGCCGTCCTCAGTGCCGACGATTCAAAGGTAACCGTCTGCTGTATCCCGACCGACGAGGAACTGATGATTGCTCTCGACACACTCGAACTGACAAAGTAATCGGGTAGTTATCGCTACGCTCGAAGTTAGAGACGTAAGATGGCTGATGTATGTATCGTCTTAACTTCTCTAACTTCTTTAACTCCTTAACTCCTAAAACAAGCCTTGCGATACTTAACTATGGGAAAAATAATAGTAGCAGGCATAGGACCTGGCAGTAAAGAAGACATTACCCCTGCCGTATTGGAAGCAATAGGGCAGGCTGATGTCGTTGTTGGGTATAAATACTACTTCCAATTCATAGGGCAGTATGTGAAACCCGGGTGCGAATGCATCGACACGGGAATGAAAAAGGAACGCGAACGAGCCGAGCAGGCATTCCGACTTGCCGAGGAAGGAAAGACAGTAGTAGTAATCTCATCAGGCGATGCCGGAATATATGGCATGGCTCCACTGATTTATCAGATGAAGGAACAAAAGCATGCGGATATGGAAGTCAGTACCCTGCCGGGCATTTCTGCTTTCCAGAAAGCTGCATCGCTTTTGGGCGCACCACTGGGTCATGATACGTGCATCATCTCCCTTTCCGACCTGATGACACCTTGGTCTGTCATAGAAAAACGCATCTGTGCAGCTGCAACGGGCGATTTCGTCACAGCTATCTATAATCCCAAATCACACGGCCGCTACTGGCAACTCTATCGTCTCGTGGAACTCTTCCTGCAGCAACGGAGTGCCGACACCCCTGTGGGTTATGTGCGTCAGGCAGGGCGTGAGGAACAGGAGGTACGGGTGACTACCCTCGGTGCATTCGACCCCGAGGAAGTGGATATGTTTACCGTCATTCTGATTGGCAATTCGCAGTCGTATATCGCCGACGGCCATTTCATCACCCCGCGCGGTTACTATCGTGAACAGCTGCATGAGGAACTGAAACCCGGACAGTCCATCATGATGGAGAGTTTCCGCACTATTCTCTCTGAAATGCAGAACCCTGATGTGCCCAAGTGGCGCCTGTGGCCTTTGTTGCACGCCATACATACCACAGTCGATTTCGATATGGAAAACTGCATATGGATGGACGACCGTGCAACGGAGCTTATATATAATAAAATCAAGTCCGGCATCCTCCGACACATAGTTACCGATGTCACGATGGCTGCCAGCGGAATCCGTAAGGGGGCCCTCGAACGACTGGGCATTCAGGTACATTGTTACATAGACGATCCGCGTTCCAGACAAATGGCAGACGAGAAAGGCTTCACCCGCAGTCAGGCTTCCATGCAACTTGCTGCAGAGGAATACCCCGATGCTCTGTATGTGTTTGGCAATGCACCGACGGCACTTTTCGAACTGTGCGACCTGGTGCGTAAGGGCAAGGCATGCCCTGCCGGAATTATTGCTGCCCCTGTAGGTTTTGTGCATGTATGCGAAAGCAAGCATGCCGTTAAGACATTGAAACAGATACCCAAAATCGTCGTTGAGGGAAGGAAGGGCGGAAGCAATCTTGCAGCAACCCTTTGCAACGCAATACTCACCTTAGACGATGCTGAGGGACTAAGACCCGGACGCGATTTATGAAATTCGTCGTTATAGGTATCACAGACAATCCGCAGCCTTTCTTCCCGCCCGATGTGTTGGATGTTATCAGGGAAGGAAAGGTGTTTTCGGGCGGTAAACGTCATCATGAGATTGTAGCCGCATGGCTGCCTGATGCTGCCCGATGGATTGATATTACCGTGCCCCTCGATGATGTATTTATTCAATACAGTGCGCTCAGCGATTCCCTTGCCGAGACAACTGTAATAGTATTTGCCAGTGGCGACCCTTTATTCTATGGTTTTGCCAACACCATCCGACAGAGGATGCCTCAGGCGCAGGTAGTACTCTATCCCACTTTTAACTCCCTGCAACAGCTTGCCCACATACTGGTTATGCCCTATCATGACATGAGAATCGTGTCGCTGACAGGTCGTCCATGGCATGAATTCGACAGGGCTCTTATCGAAGGAGCATCGCAGATTGGAGTACTGACAGATCGCGAACACACTCCCTCCGCTATTGTTCGGCGTATGCTCCATTATGGTTACAGAAACTACACCGTCCACGTAGGTGAGCATTTGGGAAATCCTACCGAAGAGAAGGTGACAACACTTACCATTGAAGAGGCTGCGGCGAAAGACTTTGCTATGCCCAACTGCCTGATTCTGTCGGAAAACGGCACAGGGCACCCGAGACCATTCGGTGTTCCCGATGCAGAATTCTCCCTGCTCGACGGTCGTGAAAAGATGATCACCAAGATGCCCATCCGGCTTCTGACTCTGCAGGCACTGGAACTGAGAACGAAACACACACTTTGGGACATCGGTTTCTGCACCGGCAGCATATCGATAGAAGCACGTCTGCAGTTTCCCCATCTTCATGTATGCAGTTTTGAGATACGTCCTGAATGCGAGGAAATAATTAACAAAAACGCCCGCAGATTCGGTGTTCCGGGCATAGATATTCATATGGGCGACTTCCTTGCTGCCGACATTACATCGCTTCCCCGTCCCGATGCAGTGTTCATCGGTGGACACGGAGGCAAACTGAAGGAAATAATGCAATCAGTCCTTACGGTACTGTCATCCGACGGAGTGATTGTGATGAACAGTGTGGTAGCTCCGAAAGTCCTGACTGACAGTCAGCAACTATGGGACGAAGCGTGCAAAGAATTGGGACTGAACCAGCAACCGCCCATGAAAATAATACTCAACGAAAACCACCCGATAACTATATTAAAATGCAGAAACGGAAAATAGCCATAATACAGATAAGTGAGACAAGCAGAGAAATAGCCTTGACATTGCAGTATGAGCTGGGCGCAGTCATCATCGAACGCTCCGAGGTAAAGACTCAATGGTCAAGGTATGATGCTTTTGTTTTTATAGGCGCAATGGGGATATGTGTGCGTACTATAGCACCACTTGTCAATGATAAACATACAGACCCCGCCATTGTCTGTATAGACAGTTTCGGACAAAACGTAATCCCGGTACTCTCAGGACATATCGGTGGTGCCAACGACCTCTCAAGAGAAATAGCAGAGATTATCGGTGGCCGTGAGGTGATAACCACCCAAAGCGATAATGCCGGATTGTGGGCTCTGGACACCTTCGAGAAACGATTCGACTGGCCTGTTGCCAGTGATATTTATGACATGAACGACTGCATCTTTGCCTTCGTCAACCGTCAGCCTACAGCCCTGCTGCTCGAAGTGCGCGATGAGGGTACCGACTATCTTGAAGCCACAAAACCTGAGCACGTAACCATTATCGACAGCATTGATGAGGCGGACCCAAAGAAATATAAGTTGCTCATTATAGTTTCACCATTTCAGCGTAGTGCACCGAAAGGAATGCTCGAACTGCATTTCGTACCGATGATCGGAACTATAGGTTTTGGACTTGCACACCGTCCTAAGGACTTTTTTGCTATTTACGACGAAATAGACGAAGCCTTCGCCCAGATGGGAGTACTGCCCTGCTCACACCATTATTGTACTATCGACGTAAAAGCCGACGAACCCTTTATCGAACTGCTCACAGAGGAGTATGACGAGAAAGTCACATTCTTTACAGCCGACGAACTCTCGAGAGTTGATGTACCCAATCCAAGCGATTTAGTATTAAAGCATGTGGGTACACCCAGCGTCTGTGAAGCCGCAGCCATACTTGGTTCCAACAACGGCAGACTTATCATCCCGAAGATAAAAGGCGAAAACTGGACAGCCGCCCTCGCCATCGACGAAAAACATCTAAGAAAAAAGCAAGGCCATATAGAAATAGTGGGTGCTGGGCCAGGTGACCCTGAACTCGTTAGTGTGCGAGGCCGTAAAATGCTGGAGAAGGCAGACCTTATATTATACGCCGGTTCACTTGTTCCCAAAGCACTAACCGAATGTCACAAACCCGGTGCAATGGTAAGGAGCAGTGCCGACATGACCCTTGAACAACAGTGCCAGCTGATGAAGGAACACTACGACAAAGGTCACTTCATAGTCCGTCTGCATACCGGCGACCCCTGCATCTTCGGTGCCATTCAGGAACAGATGGCATTCTTCGACGAACAACACATGTCCTACCATATCACTCCCGGTATCAGCAGCTTCCTTGCGGCAGCCGCAGAACTGAGGAGTCAGTTTACCATTCCGGAGCGCACTCAGACCATCATCCTTACTCGTGGTGAGGGTCGCACGCCCATGCCGGAGAAAGAACAACTCCACCTGCTTGCCAGAAGTCAGAGTACCATGTGCATCTTCCTTTCTGCTGCCATAGTTGATGATGTGCAGAACGAACTCCTGCAGGAATACCCCGAGGACACTCCTGTCGCAGCTTGTTACCACCTTACCTGGCCCGACCAGAAAATCTATCGCGGCACCCTGAAGGATCTGTCTAAGATAGTCCATGAAAACCACCTCACCCTTACCACCATGCTCGTAGTGGGCGAAGCCATTGACAATCGTCAGGGACTGTCCGAACTGTACGATAAGCATTTTACCCACCTTTTCCGCAAGGGTGATGAACTGTCATGATACTTGTATTTGGAGGAACAACAGAAGGTCGCAAAGCCGTAGGAGTGCTGGAAGAAGCCGGCAAGACTTATTTCTACAGTACTAAGACTGGTGAACAGAACATCAGCCTGCATTATGGCATACGCACCGATGGTGCTATGGACAAGGATGGTATGCAGAGATTCTGTTTCGATCATAGCATTCGACTTATTGTGGATGCAGCCCATCCCTTTGCTTCGACACTGCATCAGACCATAGGTGAAGTAGCAAGTTCCTTGCATATTCCTGTTGTGCGATATGAAAGAATCTATCCTCCGAGGGCGGCTGACATCACTTGGATAGATGACTACACACAGGTGCCTACAGATATACACACACTATTGGCTACGACTGGTGTACAAAGTATAAGGAAACTGAAATGGTTGGAGAATAAAGGTGTGAAAGTTTTCTATCGTATATTAAACCGCGACAGTTCTATAAAACTGGGACATCAGCAAGGAGCAAACGACAATCAACTCTGTTTTTATGAAGATGGAAACACGATAGACATAGATGCTGATGCTATCCTGCTCAAGGAAAGTGGTCTGTCAGGAGGTTTTATGGAGAAAGTTGAAGCGGCAAGGAAGAAAAATATGCGTATTATTGTCCTCAAACGACCAGAACTCTTAACTCTCAACTCTCAACTTTCAACTATTATTAACGGTCCTTATGGCTTAAGAAGAGCAATTGAAAAACTGTTGCCGGATTTCTATCCATTGCATAGCGGACTGACTACTGGTACATGTGCGACAGCTGCTGCCATAGCGTCAACAGTAAGACTGACGAATGGAGAAACTCCCAAAGAGGTGCCTGTCATTCTGCCGAATGGTGAGACCATTTATGTAGCTGTGAATTATGGTGAGGGTTATGCTTACTGCACAAAGGAAGCTGGAGACGATCCTGATGTAACGAATGGTATTGAGGTGAGGGCAAGTGTCAGATTTAGTGACTATTTTGAGATTCTTGGAGGAGAGGGGGTAGGGCGCATAACGCTGCCCGGTTTCGATTTCCTCCCTGGTGAGGCTGCTATTAATAAAGGACCTCGTGAGATGATGCGAAATAATATTAAGGAGAATGTATGTATAACAATTTCGGTACCTCAAGGTGAAGAAATAGCAAAGCGGACTTTTAATCCGCGTTTGGGCATAGAAGGAGGTATCTCGGTTATTGGCGTTTCCGGTATAGTGAAACCCTTCTCTGAGGAGGCTTTTGTCGAAAGCATTCGCAAATGTATGACCATAGCCCAAGCCTGTGGTGCAGATAGGGTAGTGATAAACAGTGGCGCAAAAAGTGAAAACTTCGTCAAGTCGCTATATCCTGATTTACCTCGACAGGCATTTGTTGAGTATGGTAACTATATTGGCGAAACACTCAAGATAGCAGAGCAACTCGGAATAAGGAAAGTCACACTCGGAGTCATGCTGGGCAAAGCAGTCAAACTTGCTGCTGGTAATCTCGATACTCATAGTCGCAAGACTACAATGGATATGGATTTTATTCAGCAGATGTTGAACGAATCAGGTGTCACTGTTGACATCAGTGACATTACTCTGGCTCGCGAATTGTGGGAAATAATCCCTTCTTCTCAGGTTGAGGATTTTGCCTCTGTAGTTATCAGTCATTGCTATAAATATTGCAAACCACTTCTGCCCTCGAGCGAACTTACTATATTACTGATTGATGAAAACGGGAAAATATATGCGCTATAAAGATTTGTTTATCGACTTCGATGATACACTGTATGATACATACAACAATGCGAACCTTGCTTTGAAGGAGACCTTCGGTTTGTTCCATCTTGAGCAATATTTTCCTGACCCGCAAGCTTTTTACGCTGCCTATTGGACTACTAATATGGATTTATGGCGCCAGTATTCCAAGGGCGAGATAACTCGTGATTATTTAATTGTGGAACGATTCCGTCGTCCGCTAACTACAAGTGACAGACTTGAGGTTACGGAGAAACTATGTCTGGAGATGAGTGATGTTTTTCTCGATTGCTGTGCATCCAAATCTGGTGTCATTGAAGGAGCTCACGAATTGATGGAATATCTTCGCGAAAAAGGCTACCGTATGCATATGTGTAGCAACGGATTTCATGAGGTACAATATAAAAAACTGACAGCATGCGGACTGAAAAGCTACTTCGATACCGTCATTCTGAGTGAGGATGCCGGTGCCAACAAACCGTCTCCGCTTTTTTTTGACTATGCTTTTAAAATGTCAGGGGCAAGTCGTACGGAAACACTCATGATTGGTGATAACATACAGACCGACATTCTGGGAGCATTGAATGCAGGTGCTGATGCCATGTTGTTCAACCGATGGAGAATAAATCTTAGTGAAAGTGCTATAACCCCGACGTATGTGGTTAAGACATTAGAGGAGATAAAAAATATACTGTAAAACTATTCTACCTCGTTTCTCCTTCTGCCAAAAAGGATGGCTGCAATTATTGGTGCTCCAACCAAAGCTGTCACACTGTTAACAGGGAGTGCACCTTCAAAACCTGGCATGCGTGCTATTAAATTACAGAATAGCGCCAGAACAGCACCGCAAAGAGCCGTACCAGGCATCAGAATACGATGGTTAGAAGTGCGGAATATTGCTCGGGCAAGATGTGGAACAGCCATGCCGATAAACATGATAGGACCGCAATAGGCTGTTACAATTGCAACAAGAATACCACTACTGACAATAATCAACAAACGGGCACGGCGAATATTCAATCCAAGATTCGATGCATAGTTGTCACCCAATAGCATCAGATTTAATGGCTTTACCAACAAACAAGCTAAAGGTAGCAGAATGCACATTTGTATGATAAAAAACATCATTTCATCGCCGGAAACTCTGGAAAAAGACCCCAACCCCCATACAACGAAAGCCTTTACATCCTCTTCAGGTGAAAGGAATTTCATAACACCGATTATGGCATTTGCAAGATAACCTATCATAACACCGATTATCAGCAGAGTGACATTACCATTTACCTTTTGAGATACCCATAGAATAAGTGACAACACAGCCAAGGCTCCGATAATAGCTGCAACACTTATAGCTGCATCACCGAGATAACCCAAACGTGAAAGCGCAACCCCTCCAATACGTCCTGATAAAAGAACTACGAATGCAACACCTAAGGCGGAACCGTTACTGATACCCAATACTGAAGGTCCTGCCAAGGGATTGCGAAAAACTGTCTGCATCTGAAGACCGCTAACTGCAAGTCCAGCACCAGCTACGACAGCTGTCAAAGCCTGTGGTAAACGACTGCTGAAAATAATGTTCGTCCCAATTTCATTAGAATAGTCTCCCATAATAATACGGCACACCTCAGTCATCGGAATGCTGACCGAACCGACTAAGATGTTGACAATAATCAACACCAGTATGGATACCACTAACCCTATGAACAATGAGTACGTTTTCATTTCAGTAATCTGTAGTACGTAGGAGTATAATCAGATTCAATAAGTTCGGGGTGAAAGATGGCCACAAAATCTTTAAGCAGTACATCTGGCTGTACTGGAGATATCTCGTAATATGGCTGTTTCTTCATGTTGCAGTATATGACTTTCTTTTGTCTGAAAGCTTCGAAAAGTTCGTTACGCGGTTCCGATGCACGTAATGCTTCATATGAGAAGTCGCCCGGAAAACTATTCAATATGCGCCAATAGTCTGCTTTCGCAGCGAGGGAGTACATCCTTTCAAATTCCAGATTTTCTCCTGCTGTCTCTTCGTCATGTATTACGTACTCAGCACCTGCATCACGGAATATCTGAGCCAGATAATTCTTTCCGCCAACAGCATGCCATGTGCCGCTATGCATCTCGCCACTGAAAACAGTAGGGATGACCATTGTATCTTGAGAATTGGCTATAGAACTTTGAACCTTATTTTTCAGTTCATTATAGCGTTGTTCAATGCCGTTGAAAATCTCTTGTGCTTCACGTTCCTTGCCTATGAACATTCCTACGAACTTAATCCATTCAGCCTGACCTAATGGGTTGAGTTCCTTGTATCCTAAGTGTGGCACCAACGTAACTCCCGATTCTTTGATAGGTTCGTACCCTCCACGCTTGAATGGAGAAATGAAAATTACATCAGGATTAGCAGCCAATACCATCTCTGTGTCGAAATTGCCTTCCATTCCAATCTTAACGATACGTCTGTCCTTTACCCTTTCAAGGATATCTTCGTTGAACATATTCTTTGTGCCGGTTATACCCTTTACCACATCGTGGGCACCGAGAATCGTAAAATTCGATAATTGCAACGAAGTCATGCAGATGGTGCGGTGGATAGGTACCGGTACTTTTGTGTATCCGTTTGGAACTATTATATTGTCGGAACGAACTAATGCAAAATGGTCATGCTTGCCCACATCTACTAATCGCACATCGGCAGAGTCGCGAACACTGAAGCCTGTGGCATATTTAACGTCGATAGTAACGATAGTGTCGGAGGTTGCACCTTCAGAAACTTGTGACTTGGCGCTCCTTCCTGTACAAGCACAAAGCAAGGTGGCAATAACTAAGAATAAAACTGTTTTCTTCATTATTTTAGTAGAAAATCTTTTTCCGGGTGCAAAATTACTAAAAATAATTTGTACTTTTGTAAGCAAAATCGAATAATATGCACACAGACATCCTTCACTTACATTGGTACGACCGTATCTGGGCTGCGTTCATTTTCTTCACGCGCATTCCTCTTTGGCGTATCTATGCTCCCCCTAAAGAGAGTTATAAGAGTGTAGTTGAGTTCTGGCCTTTGACGGGATGGTTAACAGGTGGAATAATGGCTCTTACGCTATGGTTGTGTGGCATGTATTTACCTTATACTATAGCTGTGTTGCTGGCTATTTGGGCCCGTTTGCTCATCACTGGTGCCTTGCACGAAGACGGGTTGGCCGATTTTATGGATGGTTTTGGCGGAGGCGGTTCGGACAGAGAACGCATTCTCACAATAATGAAAGACTCACACATAGGTACTTATGGAGTCATCGGACTGATACTTTACTTCCTTATTCTTACTGCAGCACTACTTTCACTTTCTCCTACTATTGCTGCTTTCGCTATCATGGCGGCAACCCCTTATTCTAAGATGGTTTCAGCACCACTCATCATTATGATGCCTTATGCCCGTAGGGAGGAGGAGGCTAAAACGAAGATGATTTATCGTAATATAAATTGGCAGGCAGGACTTAGTCTTACAGTTCAGGGGCTTTTACCTATGGCTCTATTCCTTTGGTTTACACATCTGCCATGGATAATGATAGTTTCTGTTCCTTGCATCGTTATGTATTTCCTGTATATGTTTATCAATAGTAAAATTCATGGTTATACGGGTGACTGTTGCGGTGCTGTCTGCCTATTGACGGAGTTGTCTGTATATATTGTATTATGTGCCTTATGAAACGGATTATCTTGATTACTGGCGGTCAGCGTTCCGGTAAGAGTTGTAAGGCTGAGCAAATGGCTCTCAGCCTGTCTGATGCTCCAGTATATGTCGCTACTGCACATGT
>DEJD01000126.1:11197-13208 GCA_002353215.1 Prevotellaceae bacterium UBA2757 | reverse complement strand
ATCATAGCAAAGAAAATACTTGTTCGTTTCATTGTATGTTAGATTTTTTGTCGCGCGAAGGTACGAAACCCTACAGTAAAAACAAAAAATAAACTGATTTAGTTTGAAAGCAAAAAAACTCCCGTGCATCGCTGCACAAGAGTTTCGATTTTTTCATTACTTTATTTCACCTTGTATCTCACGATACATTCACAGGCGAAAACTAACTTAACTTAACTTGATCCACTGGCACAAGGCCAGCTTTTATCTACACGTGAGAGGGAAAGCCCAAGACTCAGTCCTCACTGAGTATTTACCAAAGATCGCCATAGCCTTAGTCGCTCTAACAAGCAGGTATAAAACTTGTACCGTCAGTGATAGCCCTCAACACAATCAATTATCATGCTGATGTTATATGGCGGGGAAACTGGATTAAAAAAGTGTAGGGACACAAAAAGCGCAGACCCAGCCATATTCTCCGACAGGCCTGCGACAGCCTATATATCCATATGGATAAGTCTGCGCCATAAGCGCACACTCCAATAGGATATATATTTACTCGTAAAATTCTCGTTTGAGGTCGCAGTTCGTCGGAGAAATTGAGTAAAAAATGTCTGTATTCCGTAGAATACGGCGGCAAAGGTACGAAGTTGTATTTTATAAACAAAAGAAAAATCGAAAAAATATGTCTTACCCATTATCCCAAGGAGTTATAAAGCAACACCTTCGGAGTAGTCAGGGAGATCCTTCGGAGTACCTCCTATATTTGTTCAGTATTTGTTCGGTATTTGTCCAGTACTTGTCCAGTATTTGTTCAGTCATTCACTGGACAAGTACTGGACAAGTACTGGTCATCAGCTGGACAACACCATAAGGAAATACGAGGGAAGTCCTTGGGAAACACTACTCCACCACAAAGAAATAGCCGTCCCTAAAAAAAGAACGGCTATTTCTTATCAAAAATATTGCGTATTATCTCGCCATTATCTTATGCAATGTTGCAACACGATTTTTCAGTTAAACATTAGTTCTTGAATCTTACCTTCAGTCCGATGACGAGCATGGTGCCGGGTGAGTAGAGGGCATATTTGCGATTTGGAGAGTCGATGCGTCGATCTACTTTGTTGAAGATATTGTCGATACCTATACCCGGTTCGATGTATGCCCAACGGACTACGTCGAAGGTGTGGGTGGTATAGAGGTTCCAAAGGGTGAATCCGGGTGCATCTTCGTAGGTACCTGTGTAGTAGGTCTTTGACTGCAGACGACCATTGAGGTTGACATTCAGACTGTAGTGACCCCATGTGTGGCGGTAGTTGGCTGCAACAGTACCTGCATGACGAATGCTTCGCTCCAGGACAGTCCATTCGCCGTCGGTCTGAGTGCGGGCATAGGTATAGGCATAGTGTCCGGAGAGGTTGAAGCCCTGGAAGATGTTGGCAGAGAAGTTGACCTGCACTCCCTTCACATCACCTTTGTCACTGTTCTGATAAAGGGCATAGTTAGTCAGTTTCGATGCCTGAGCAGCAGTCATCTCAGGAAATTCGCTCTGCAGCATAGCCAGTGTGGGAGCATCGACAGGGATATTTTTCTTCACAACCATATCGTTTATACGGTTGATGAATCCTGTAACACCCACTGTGAAGATGCTGGAGTGGTATTCGGCATTGAGGGCGAAGTAATGGCTCTTCTCCGGTTTCAGGTCGCGATTGCCGAAACTTATCTGTGCCTTTCCGCGATTGACTGAGAAGTAGTGGTAGTAGAGTTCGTCGAGCCCCGGAGCACGGAAGCCTGCTGAGTAGGTAGCACGGAAACGGAAATTGCCTGGTGCATACATCAGTGTGGCTTTAGGTGTGAGATGGCTTTTGAAGGTCTCATGATGAGTGAATCGGAGTCCGGCAGTGATGGTGAAGTCGCGCAGGAACTTATGCTCGTGCTGAGCATATGCTGCAAGGGTATAAGCACCTTTATCTATATTGCCTGAAGTAGCTTCAAGGTAGTCGTGGCGCCAGTCAGCTCCGAAGATGGTAGT